>CAYSVF010000394.1:0-2948 GCA_964434415.1 uncultured Parvibaculum sp. | reverse complement strand
CAGATCAAGGGCGGCGGAGCGCGCGTCAACGATGTTCAGGTGACGGATGAAAAGACGTCTCTCACGAAGGAGAGCCTGACCACGGACGGCGTGATCAAGCTCTCCATTGGCAAAAAGAAGCATGTACTACTCAAGCCCGCGGGCTAAGAAGCACCTGCCTCTCTAGCGGCTCCCTCGCCCGGCGCCGCTGCCATTGCCGCCACCCATGGCGGAACCGGACCCCATACCGCCACCGGCATAGTCGGCAGAAAGGCCGCCGCCGGCGTTTTCGGAGGGAGTCATCAGAAAGGCGACATCATCCTCAAAGGAGGAGCCGCCATTGGTATCGATGGTGTCGGGCCTGCTCCGGGTGATGTCGAAGTCGGCATCGCCGCCTTCTACCGTCTCGCCCTGGAACTTGCTCATGTCGCCATCTTCGGCGACCGAATCGAAGCGATCATTGTGCACACCCTGCGGGTCGAGCGCCGTGCCCTCGCCCCAGAGGCTGTTGTGGTCGGCCATGGCCGCGCCCGCAAAACCGCTCACTCCCAGTGCAATTGCCGCAGCAAACAGTGTCTTCATGTCTTTACGACTCCTGATTACGCCTCTCCCAAGCCGGAGCGAAACATCCGTTCCAGCTGCCCTGCGTGAATCAGTAGCAATATATAAGATATATCTAATATGATTTAGGTCATACGGGAATGCAGAAAGCGGGGGAAATTCACTCCCCCGCTTTCCATAAGCTAAGGAATACCCATAACTATTCGGCGGCGCTTCCGCTCAGGGCGAAAACGGCATTGCCGCCTCCGGCCCCGTTCAAATCCTGCAGATATTTGATGCCCTCTTCGGCGATATCGTCGCCGACCATGCGGTCGCCTTCGCCATAGAGTTCCTGCATATCCACATAGGCCGCATATTTGGGGGCCGTGCGCTCGGTGATGATCCCGGCCTTCAACAGCGTCTTGATCAGGACACGGAATACATTGGTCGATTCCTGCAGATCGGCGCGCATATTGCGGTCCGTCAGCGCTTCGGCCAACGCACCCTGCACCCAACGCCAGTCCAGTCCGAGCCGCTCATAGATTTCCTTCTTCTGCTCAGGCCCCGAGGAATTGCGCATCAGCGTCATGAAGACTTCGAGCGCCCAGTCCTCGATCAGCTCGCGTTCGGATTCCGGCAGGCGCGGCACGGTGCGATCCGCCCAGATCTTGCCGAATTTGTGGTGGAAGGCCTCATCCGTCATGACGAGCTGCATGAGGCGACGAAGCAGCGGATCGTTGGTCTTGGCATAGAAGGTCGCAAAAGTGCCCATGGCGAGGCCTTCCACGATCATCTGCATACCGACGAGTTTCTTCCAGACGAGCGGCGAGGCCACGATCTCGGTCAGGAGCTGTTCGAGCACCACGCCGCAGGCGGTCGGCTTGCCCCAGCGGGCCTGGATGTATTTTGCAAAGCCCGTCACATGGCGCGCTTCCTCGCGCGTCTGGTTGGCGGCGTATTCCTGTGCGCCCGGATCCTTCAGGATGTGGCAAAGGCTGGCCGATAGCGCCAGCGCGCCCTGCTCCCCATGCAGGATGGAGGACATGGTCCAGCGCACATTCTCGTTCACCAGATAGATTTTCTGCTTCTCGTCCAGCTTGTCGGAAACGGCCGTCTTCAGCTCCATGTTGAAGTCGGACGGCATCAGCAATTCGTTTTCGAGATCGAAGGGCTGTCCGTAGTCGATATATTTGGCGTCCAGCGGATCCCAGAAATGGTCGTGCGTTGCGGAAATGATCTTGTCGAAGGCCGTGGACCTGGCGCCGTAGCGATCGACATCCATCATCGCCGGAAAATCATCCGGTGCGACCGCCTCATAGGCGGAATCCACCGTCATCTTTTCATTGCTGCTCATCTTCTTACTCCTCCCAGAGCGATATCTCCCTGAGACAGAGATTAGCATTTGCGGAGCAGGACTACGCAACAGCCTATTTCATCATTTTGCAGGGCGGAAATCAGGGTGAGGCGAGCGCAGGCGCCTTTTCGGCAGGCTCTTCCGCCTTATCGGGCGCGGGCGCCTCCGTCTGACCGGTTTCGACCTTTTCTTTCTTGTCCGGCTCCTGGCTGCCGAACTCAAAGAGACGACGCAGGAATCCCGGCGCCACGACAGAAAGCGGGTTCACCAGAACGTCGGGATTATCGGAAGCCCCGCGAATGCGATAGGTGAAGCCGAAGATCCCCTCCCCCTTTCGCCCCACGATCAGCGGACCGAGCAGCGGCACTTCGCCCAGAATGGAATTGATCGTATAGGCGGGCACGAGCGTCCCTTCCAGGCTCAGCACATTATCCGCCATCTCCACGGTGCCGGACGCCGTGATGCCGATTGCCGGGCCCGAGGCGCGCGCATCGTCGATCTTCACCTGGGATCCATCCAGGATGAAAGGCATTTCCATGCGCTGGAAGAAAATCCCTTCACCCGCCAGCGTGTCTCGGATACCGGTGAGGGAGCCCACCGTCAGGAGGTTCGCCAGCACCGGCGCATTGACGATACGGAATTTGTCCATCGTCACACGCCCGACCAGCGACGGCGAGATTTTCTCGTCCTGAAAGACGCCTTCCGCCATCAACTCGCCGCCCGAGACGCTTTCGGTAATCCCCAGCACGCCGATCAAGGCGCCGGCACCCAGCGCGTCCAGACGCAACCGCCGTTTGCCCTCCGCATCGATTTTCACGCTGCCCGCGATCTTCTCGCCTTCCGGATCGGTCGCATTCAGATCGGCGAGATAAAGCCGGCCATCTACGAAGGTGAGATCCGCGGCAGGGGCTTTCAGCAGAAAATCGCCCTCGCCCCTCAACTCCGCCAACCGGGCGACGACCCGGATGCGCCGCGCCGCATCCTTCGCCGCCTCGCGGATCGGGAGTTCCGGCTTTGCGTCCTTGCTTTCTTGTTCACCGGCCCCGGCTCCCAAAAGGCCGGTACTGTCGATACT
>CAYSVF010000393.1:0-2950 GCA_964434415.1 uncultured Parvibaculum sp. | reverse complement strand
TAATGAGCGGCAAGCTGCAGGCGTGGTCGAGCGGACGGCTGGCTGGAGGCGCGGGGCTATCATCTCGACATGCTGGAGGGGCTCGCGCCGGCAGCTACTGACACTCATGCACCGGATCTGCCCGCCGCCGCCCGCCACCTTCTGGCCGACCACGCGCGGCGAAAGCGTGGTGCTGGATGTGGGCGCCACCATCGGGCCGGATGCACGGCAGCTCGTGCAGTTCGCGGCGATGGGCGAGGCCTATGCCCGCGTCATCTTCAATGTCGACAAGCCGACCGTCGGCCTCCTCAATATCGGCGAGGAGGAAGTGAAGGGCACTGAGCAGGTGAAAGCCGCCGCGCAGATGCTGCGCGAGAGCGACCTTCCCATCGTCTTCAAGGGCTTCGTCGAGGGCGACGATCTCGGCAAGGGCACGGTGGATGTCGTGGTCACCGACGGCTTCACCGGCAATATCGCGTTGAAGACCGCCGAGGGCACGGCGCGGCAGATTTCCGAATATCTGCGCGCGGCCATCTCCCGGTCGCTGATGGCGAAGATCGGATATTTCTTTGCGCAGGGCGCCTTCAAGGCGCTGTCCACGCGGCTCGATCCGCGCGCCAATAATGGCGGTCTCTTTCTCGGCCTGAACGGGCTGGTGGTGAAGAGCCATGGCGGCACGGATGCGCTGGGCTTCGCCGCGGCCATCGACGTGGCCGTCGATGTGGCGTCGGCGGACCTTCTCAACAAGATCGTGACCGACCTCGGCCATCTGGACGGGTTGGAACAATTCGCGAGCGGCCGCAATGGCGGCAAACAGGACACTCAAGAATCCGAGGCAGCTCTGCCGTGACATCAGTAAGAAGTATCGTGACCGGCACCGGCAGCTATCTGCCGGAACGGATCATGACGAATGAAGATCTCTCCAGGGTCGTGGAAACCACCGACGACTGGATCACCGAGCGTACCGGTATCAGGAACCGGCACATCGCGGCGGAGGGGGAACTCACCTCCGACCTCGCGCTTCATGCGGCGCGGGCGGCGATCGCCGATGCGGGCATCGAACTGCAGGAGATCGACACGATCATCATGGCGACGACGACGCCGGACAATACCTTCCCGGCGACGGCGACCACCGTGCAGGCGGCGCTCGGCCTCGACCATGGCGCGGCATTCGATATTCAGGCGGTCTGCTCCGGTTTCGTCTATGCGCTTACCATTGCCGATACCTTCATCCGGGCCGGCCAGTCCAGGACGGTGCTGGTCATCGGCGCGGAGACCTTCTCGCGGCTGCTGGACTGGACGGATCGCACGACCTGCGTGCTGTTCGGCGACGGGGCCGGCGCCATGGTCGTCCAGGCGGGCGAGGGCGAGGGCACGAATGCGGACCGGGGTATTCTCACCGCGCATCTGCATTCCGACGGTCGCCTGAAGGACAAGCTCTATGTCGATGGCGGCCCGTCCTCCACCGGTACGGTCGGGCATGTCCGCATGGAGGGCCGCGAGGTGTTCCGGCATGCGGTGGTGAATATCGCCGAAGCCATCAGCGAGTCGCTCGAGGCGACCGGGCTCGGCGTGGACGATATCGACTGGTTCGTGCCGCATCAGGCCAACAAGCGCATTCTGGACAGCACGGCCAAGCGGATCGGCCTGCCGCCTGAAAAGGTGGTGATGACGGTGGCCGATCACGGCAACACGTCGGCGGCCTCCGTGCCGCTCGCTTTCGACGCCGCCCTCAAGGACGGGCGAATCAAGAAGGGCGATCTCGTTCTGCTCGAAGCGATGGGCGGCGGGTTTACCTGGGGATCGCTCTTGCTGCGCTATTGAGCCCCGACGCGCAGGACATATTGCGTTAATCTATGAAATGGCCGATTAGAAAAAGCTGCCAATTCATTGATATTGACGGGTTTCTGGGCTAGCCCTACGCTTGGTAACGAAATGACAGAGGTGCGGCGATGGGGGATACGATCACGCGCGCTCATCTGAGCGAAGCGGTTTATCAGGAAGTCGGCTTGTCGCGGAACGAGTCGGCGGATCTGGTCGAGCGGGTATTGCAGGAAATTTCGGATTGTCTGGCCGGCGGCGACACGGTGAAGCTGTCGTCCTTCGGTTCGTTTTCCGTCCGGCAGAAGGGCGGCCGGATGGGCCGTAACCCGAAGACGGGCGAGGAAGTGCCGATCAAACCGCGGCGCGTTCTCGTCTTCCGTCCAAGCCATGTCTTGAAGGAACGCATCAACGATGCGTTGAGCAGCAAGGCCGCCGCGGCGGATTGAGACTCTCAGGTACCGGCGCTCCCGCCGGGTTCGCGTAGAATATGGTAAGATCTGTGGTCGGAAACCGGTTTGAGGACGGTCGGCAAGTGCCTCATTCTACAGCACAAAAGTCTCCCGAAGCCTTTCGCACAATCAGCGAAGTCGCGGCCGAGCTCGACGTGCCGCAGCATGTGCTGCGCTTCTGGGAAAGCAAGTTCAGCCATATCCGCCCGCTGAAGCGCGGCGGCGGGCGACGCTATTACCGCCCCGAAGATGTGGACCTTCTGCGCGGCGTGCGCGCGCTTCTCTACAATGACGGCTACACCATCAAGGGTGTGCAGAAGGTCTTTCGCGAGCAGGGCGCGAAATTCGTTTCAGAGACTGGCCGGGGCACGGCCGACGCCTCGCTCGCCGAGCTTGCCCGCGAAGCGGTGCAGCGTTCCGAGCATGAGGGCGAGGAGGAAGAAGTCCATGCGGGCGGCGATTCCATCGGCGCCGCGGGGCGCCAGCGGCTCTCGCGTATTCTCGACGATCTCGTCACCTTGAAGGAAGAGATCGACGAGACTCTCTGGGAAGAGGAAGAAGACGAAAATTAAGGTCGTATGCACCGTTTTCTGCGGTTGCCGAGCCGAAAGGGCGCGTCTATAGTCCGCGCCTTCACAGCCGACGGAGCGTAGCGCAGCCCGGTAGCGCACTTGTCTGGGGGACAAGGGGTCGTGGGT
>CAYSVF010000392.1:0-2958 GCA_964434415.1 uncultured Parvibaculum sp. | reverse complement strand
ATGCTCATCATCACCATTCCGCTGCAGACCCAGGCGGTGAAGCTGGACATGCCGCAAATGACGGTGAGCGACGAGCGTCCCGATCCCGTCGTCGTGGATCTTGAAGTCGACTTCGACGGCACGGTGTTCTGGAACGGCAACGCCGTGCCGACCACGGTGGACCTTGAAGACAAGTTTGTCGAAATCGCCGGCATGCAGCCGCAGCCGGAAGTGCATCTGCGGCCCAACCGGCTCGTCAAATACGACTATGTCGCCAAGGTGCTGTCCGCCGCGCAACGGCTCGGCGTCACCAAGATCGGCTTCGTCGGTAACGAACAATATATGGACTGAGGGAAACAATTTCCCATGAGTAGCTTGAGTAAATTCAACATCTTCAAATTCGTATGCAGCCTCGTTCTGGCGGCGGCCCTGCCGCTCGGCATGGCGGCGGTGGTGATGGCGCCCGTCTCGGCGCAGGCCGCCGAAACCATGTCGGCGGAAGTCGGCAAGCCGCTGCAGGATGCCCAGAAACTGGCAAAGGCCGGAAAATACGCCGCAGCGATGAAGAAGACCCGCGAAGCGGCGGCCGTCAAAAAGAAGACGGCCTATGAGAGCTTCGTCGTGAACGATTTCATGGGCTATCTCGCCGCCCGCCTTGGCGATTACGCCTCGGCGGTGAAGGCCTATGAGACGTCCTATGGCTCGCCTCATGTCGCGGCCGCGCAAAAGCCCAAACGGTTGAAGGCGCTGGCCGACATGGCCTATCGCGGCAAGATGTACGGCAAGGCCGCGGCCTTCGCGACGCAGTACAACAAGAGCTTCGGTCCGGACAGGAACATGCAGGTTCTCGTCATGCAGAGCGACTATCTGCGTAAGGACTATCCGGCGGCCGCTAAATCCGCCGCCGCGCTGGTTGCCTCGGCGGAAAAGGCGGGCAAGGCGCCGGAAGAGTCATGGCTGCAGATCCAGATGGCGAGCGCCCAGCAGGCCGGCGACAAGGCGATGCGCGCCTCGGCACTCCGGAAGCTCGTTAAATATGCGCCGTCGGATGTGTACTGGAAACAGTATCTGGCGGATACGCAGCGCGCCGTCGGCACATCGGACCGCATGACGCTGGAACTCGACCGCATCCTGCGCGCCAAGGGTTATATGGACAGCTCCCGCCGCTACATGGAAGCCGGCCAGATCGCCATCCAGCTCGGCCTGCCGGGCGAGGCGAAAGCGCTGATGGACGAAGGCTTCAAGAAGGGCGTGCTCGGCGGCAAGGACAAGAACCGCGAGCTGCGCCTGCTCAATATGGCGAAGAAACTTGCCGCCGAGGACAAGCAGTCGCTGGCAAAGGATGCGCCGAACCCGAAGGGCAGGGCGGCGCTGGGTGAGGTCTATGCCAGCTATGGTCAATACGACAAGGCGATCGCGCTCTACAAATCGGCGCTGACGGCCTCTTTCCCGGAGGCCGACCTCGCGCGCCTGCATCTGGCTCAGGCTTATCTCGCCACCGGCAGGAAGGCCGAGGCCCGAAAGGCTCTTGCGGGCATCGAGGACGGAAAGGCGGCGCGGCTGGCACAGGCCTGGCTGCTGGTCTGACAGCCGGTCGCGCCGCCCTGACGGTTTGGTTCATTTCACCTTGTCGAAGTCGCTCGCATCGTGCCGTTCGGGAAGCTGGCTGTCCGGCTCGCCCCAGACGCGGTTGACCATGCGGCCCCGCTTGACGGCGGGCCGTTCCGAAATCTGCTCGGTCCAGCGATTGACGTGCTTGTATTCATGCACGCTCAGGAATTCGCCCGCTTCGTAGAGAAGCCCCTTGGCGAGCGCGCCATACCACGGCCAGATCGCCATATCGGCAATCGTGTAGTCGGGGCCGGCGATGTACTCGCTCTCGGCGAGACGACGGTCGAGCACGTCGAGCTGACGCTTCACCTCCATGGCGAAGCGGTCGATGGCATATTCGATCTTCACCGGCGCATAGGCATAGAAGTGCCCGAAGCCGCCGCCGAGATAGGGCGCGGAGCCCATCTGCCACATCAGCCAGGAATAGCACTCCGCCCGCGCGGCAAGGTCCTTGGGCACGAAGGCGCCGCCGAACTTCTCGGCGAGATAGAGCAGGATTGCGCCGCTTTCGAAAATCCGCGTCGGCTTGTCGGTGCTGCGATCCATCAGCGCGGGGATCTTGGAATTCGGATTGATCGCCACGAAATCCGAACCGAACTGGTTGCCTTCGCCGATATTGATGAGCCAGGCATCGTATTCCGCGCCCTTGTGGCCGGCTTCCAGCAGCTCTTCCAGCATCACCGTCACCTTCACGCCATTGGGCGTCGCCAGCGAATAGAGCTGGAAGGGATGCTTGCCGACGGGCAGTTCCTTCTCATGCGTCGGGCCTGCGATGGGGCGGTTGATATTGGAGAAACGGTTTTCGCTCTTGTCCTTTTCCCAGGTCCAGACCTTGGGCGGCGTATATTCACTATCTGACATGTAAAACTCTCCTTCCCGGAATTTCGTATGTAGTAATTGGAGGTTGCCGGGCGCAAAGGCAATGCAAATCACTGTGATCTGATATCGAAAGCCTCGCGTCTCTCCCTTTGCGGCATGCCCGGCGATCTCTTAAGTTCTCGGTATGAAAGAAACTTCCGCGCCCGAAAGCCTCTCGGAAAAACCCGTTGTCGAACCTCGCCAGCGCCGCGCCAAGGCGACCTATCGCAGCCTGCTGGCCGCCGCGCAGCAAATCCTCAGCGAAGCGGGGCTGGAGGCGCTCAACTCAAATGCCATCGTCGAACGGGCCGGTCTGACGGCGCCGACCTTCTATCGCTATTTCGAGGACAAGCATGCCATTTTGGCCGTGCTCGGGCGAGAGTTGATGGAGGCGCAGAACGCGGCGCTGGAAGAATCGCTCGTCGATATGTCCGTGGAACGCGACGCGCAGCTGGTGCGAACGCGCGAACTGCTCCGCCGGACCCTGGAGATCACCGAAACATTCGAAGG
>CAYSVF010000391.1:0-2962 GCA_964434415.1 uncultured Parvibaculum sp. | reverse complement strand
GCCCATAGATACTGTTCCTCTGGGGTCGCACCGATAGGCGGGTAGTCCGGAATGGGAAAGTCGACGGGCTTTTCGCCGGCAATCTTGTGAAACTGCCTAAAAGAAGTTCCTCTCTTCAGATTGACCTCGGGGGCTTCTTGGTCGACACCCATATCGCGGAACCTCCTGCGCATTTCCGCATGGTAGTGAAACAGGGCCGGTCGATTGAACACATCCCGTGCGCTCAAGCGGTGATCTGGCGTAATCGGTACCACCAGCATGTGCACATGGGGTGCATGCTCATCGAGATGGACCTCGAATGCGAGCAGGCGACCGGGCCATTCGTCCTCGGCGAAGCGGTATATCCGCACGGCCATTTCCTCAACGAGCTCTCTGTCGAGTTGCTGAGTCACTGCGGGTTTTCGATTCAGAAGCAACTCAGTCGATATCCCGGCGACAACCTCAACCGCCAAAACTGACCTGCACGTAACCTTCGGATTACCAAAAGCCTCAAGCATATTTCGGTGCGTGTTCATGATAGTCTCAGGCGTTTCTCGCAACACGGCGGGCCGAATAATCTCGCCGCCAGGCCTCGTCCATTGCGGCTGCTGACTGGGTTCTCGGTTTGCTCGAAGCGCATGGCTGTTTCGTATTTCCCGAGCCGTATGCAGCTTCCGTATGCGAAGTATCTGCTTCTTTGGCATATCAACCTCCTTTCTTTCGATGAAAGAAGGTTCAGCGATAGCTACGCAAAAAAGCTGATGGATTCCTCCAAGTGGCTCAAACTTTCTTCGTCGCTAATTCACACATGTTCGCCAGGAATAAAGTCTGCCGGGCATCAACAGAAGTAACCGTCGGCTCGCGTCGCAATAGCGCCCGCCTTAGCAATTACGGCGAATGGCAAGAGAATGTGTGGTCGAACTGCAGCTTCAAGCCGCTAAAGCGCCCAGGGAGCCTCCCGCCCAGCTAGCGACACCGCTTTGAGATCAATTCAGGGAAGGCTTACCGAGCGCTCACCCCGCGCGACGGCACAAAAGGCTGCGGGCGCAAATCCACGCCCGCAGCATGCATTGCCTAAGCCGCAAAGGTCTCGACCAAATGGCGACGATAGTTCTGCAACTCAGTCCGGTTGAAAAGATCGCGCACGCTCAACCTGGCATCCACGATCGGAACCACACACACATCCGCCGTGAAAGTGGCCCCCTCCACAGAACTCCCGAGTGCGATGGTCCTTCCGGGCCAGTGAACATCGCAATAGCGACTGAAGGCTTCGTCAAGCTTCGCCACAGAGAGGGCCGAGTTGATACCAGAAACCACGATGTGAAGATGACAGGCAATCACCTGATTCTTGCGGACATGGCACACGCCATGCTCTTCACGGATCCTGTCGATCATCTGCTGAATTTCTCCGACAGCAGGTGGCTCTTTATGACAACAAGAACCGCTGCTGTCTCCGCACCAGCAAGTGACGTTAGCATTGCTACTGGCGCGGCCATTGATGGCCCGAAGCACATTGTGGGCGTTCCGCAATTTGCTCACGGCAAAACAGGTCTCGATACCCATTTTTTATCCTTTCTAAATAGAATGGGATTACGCAAATGAGTATCCGAGCGTAGGACGCAAAAATGCTGATACTTTTTTTGAAAGGGGCAGGAACTCGCAAAGCTCCTCGAGAAACGTCGTATCTTTGCGTATCCAGCTCGCAAGCTAGAAGTCCAAAGGGATCAAGAGCCAAATCGACTTGGTGTGAAATTGAAGGCTCGAACCCACCCAGCTTCGCAAGACACATAAAGCAAATGCCCTGCCGATCTCTGGCATTTCTCCGGACGAGGTCGATGCGAGACTACGTTGGAAGCGCCGTCGGGGCTGCAGAGTTGCAATGCGTCTAAAGGTTTACTCCGCAGCCGGCTTTTTCACATCACGGCCATAAACGTCGTCGAAACGGACAATATCATCCTCTCCAAGGTAGGAACCGGACTGCACCTCGATAATGCTGAGTGGCTCGCTGCCCGGGTTTTCGAGCCGGTGTTTGGTGTCCACCGGGATGTAGGTGGACTCATTCTCTTCAAGCAGGAACGTCTCTTCGCCGACGGTGACGCGTGCCTGCCCCTTCACCACGACCCAGTGCTCGGCCCGCTTGTGATGCAGCTGCAGCGAAAGCGACGCGCCCGGATGCACCATCAGATGTTTCACCTGATGCCGGTCGCCCTCGTCGAGCCCTTCATAAAAGCCCCAGGGACGATAAACGCGGGTGTGGCTCTGATGCTCGCTGCGCCCGTCCAGCGCGAGTGTCTCGACGATCTTCTTCACGTCCTGCACACGGTCGCGGGACGCGACCAGCGTCACATCCCCGGTCTCGACCACGACGAGATTTTCCACACCCAGCGTCGCTACAAGGCCGGATTCCGCGCGGACAAAGGTGTCGCGCGTATCATGCGTGATCACGTCGCCTGAAAGCACGTTGCCTTCCTTATCCTTGTCGCCGACTTCCCAGAGCGCCGACCAGGAGCCGATATCGCTCCAGCCCATATCAACCGGCACCACGGCGGCATCCTTCGTATGCTCCATCACGGCATAGTCGATGGAGTCCGACGGCGAGGCGCAGAAGGATTGCGTTTCGAGGCGCAGGAAGTCCAGATCCCGGGTGCCTTTCTCGACGGCGCTTTCCGCGCAGCGGGCGATCTCCGGGCATTGCGCCTGCATTTCATCGAGAATGCGGTCTGCCCGGAACATGAAGATGCCCGAGTTCCAGGAATAGTTCCCGTCGGCCAGATAGCTCTCCGCCGTTGCACGGTCGGGCTTCTCCACGAACCGCTCCACCTCGAAAGCGCCATCGGCAAGCGCGCCGCCCTTGCGGATATAGCCATAGCCGGTCTCCGGACCCGAGGGCACGATACCGAAGGTAACAAGCTTGCCTTCGGCGGCAAGCGCGGCGCCGACCTCGACGGCCCGCTGAAAAGCCTCCACATCGGCAATGTGATGA
>CAYSVF010000390.1:0-2971 GCA_964434415.1 uncultured Parvibaculum sp. | reverse complement strand
GCATGCGCAAGGATATCGAGGCGATGTGGGAAGCCGGTCTTGCCCGCGGCGGCTCGCTGGAGAATGCCGTGGTGGTCGATGGCGATGAAATCCTCAATGAAGAGGGGCTTCGCTATCGGGACGAGTTCGTGCGCCACAAAATGCTCGACGCGGTGGGCGATCTGGCGCTGTCCGGTCTTCCGTTGATCGGCGCCTATGAGGGGGAACGGGCGGGTCATGCCATGAATTCGCGCGTGCTCAAGGCGCTGATGGCAGACGAAACGGCCTATGAGATCGTCGAGTTTTCGAGCCTGCCCCGGTTTGTGGCCGAGCCGCGCGAGCGGGCCGTCGCGATTCCCGCGGAATAAACTTCGTCCTTCATGAATTTTCGGAAAGCCCTGTCTTCGGGACATGTCCCGGACAGACGAATTCGCTCGGCGATTTCATGTGCTTGAGGAAAATCCGCTCCCCATCCGTCGTCGAGACCTTTTTCCAAAAAGGAAAGGGCTCGGGCCCGGCTTTTCTTGCGATATGCGCTCATTGCCCGCTATGGTCTGCCGCCTGCTTCTGGGATAAAACCGGCTGACGGTATGCCGGGCCGCGCTTCCTGTGAGTCGCGGCGGTTGCGGGTGTGAATTGATCTGTCCGGAGGCCCTGGAAATGGGCCCCGGGGCCTGAGGGAGAGGAAGTAGCGCCGATGAGTGTGGCCAAGCTGTCAACCCGTGACCGGAAAAGCTCGCGATTTTCCCGTGGCCTGCGTATGGCGCTGGTGGGGACCTTCGTTCTGACTGCCGCCGGCACCCTTGCCGGGTGCGGCAGCGACGAGGACATCGCTTATGAAGAGCGCCCCGTCGAGCAGATCTACAACACCGCCATGGACTACATGCAGGATCAGAGCTACTACCGCGCGGCCAAGGAGTTTGACGAGGTCGAGAGGCAGCATCCCTATTCGGAATGGGCGCGGCGCGCCACGCTGATGAGTGCGTATGCCAACTACATGACCAACAATTACGACGACGCCATTCTCGGCACGCAGCGCTTCATCCAGCTCCATCCGGGCAATAAGGATGTGCCCTATGCGCTTTATCTGACCGGCCTTTGCTATTACGAGCGGATCTCCGACGTCGGCCGCGACCAGAAGATGACCGAGAACGCGCTCAACACCTTCAGCGAGCTGGTTCGCCGCTACCCCAAGAGCGAGTATGCGCGCGATGCGCGGTTGAAGATCGACCTGACGCGGGACCATCTGGCGGGCAAGGAGATGGAGATCGGGCGCTGGTATCTCAACAAGCACGACTATATCGCCGCCATCAATCGCTTCCGCACCGTCATACTGCGATATCAGACGACCACGCACACGCCTGAGGCGCTTGAGCGCCTGACGGAAGCCTATCTGGCGCTCGGTATCCAGCCGGAGGCGCAGACGGCGGCGGCGATTCTCGGATATAACTATCCGGGCAGCCAGTGGTATGAAGATGCCTATAATTTGCTCGCCGACAAAGGGTTGAAGCCGGAGAAACATGAAGGGTCCTGGATCAGCGAGGCCTGGGACAGCGTCTTCTGACCGGGCATTACCGGAACAGGTCTGACATGCTGGTCACATTGTCGATCCGCGACATTGTGCTTATCGAAAAGCTGGAGCTTTCGCTGGACAGCGGCCTATGCACGCTGACGGGCGAAACCGGCGCGGGTAAATCCATTCTTCTCGACGCTTTGGGGCTCGCTATCGGCGGGCGTGCCGATGCAGGTCTGGTCCGTCATGGCGCGGAGCAGGGCAGTGTCACGGCTGTCTTTCATGTGGAGCCGTCCCATCCCGCCCGCGCGCTGTTGCGCGAGAACGCGCTGGAGGATGAAGGCGACCTCATCCTGCGGCGTATCCAGGCGAAAGACGGGCGCACGCGCGCCTTCATCAACGATCAGCCGGCGAGTATCGGTCTGTTGCGGCAGATCGGCGATCTGCTGGTCGAAATCCATGGCCAGCATGACGAGCGCGGCTTGCTGGATGCGTCCGGTCACCGGGGGCTGCTCGATGCCTTTGGCGGGCTGGAAGGCAAGGCTGCGGAGGTGCGCCGCCTCTGGACGGCGCTTGCGGAAGCGCGTGAAGCCTATAACCGGCAAGAGGCGGGCATTGCACGGGCAAAAGCCGAGCAGGACTACCTGACCCATGTCGTTGCCGAGCTCGATGAGCTGGCCCCCGAGGAGGGCGAGGAGACGGCGCTCGCCGAAGAACGCACGCTGATGATGAATTCGGAGAAGATCGCGGGCGATCTGTCCGACGCAGCCGATGCGCTATCGGGCGACAGCGGTCTCGAAGCGCGCCTCAACCAGGCGCTGCGCAAGCTCACCCGCGCTGCGGAGAACGCAGCCGGGCGGCTCGATACGGCGATCGCCGCGCTGGAGCGCACATTGGTGGAAGCGGCGGAGGCGCGTGACGGGATCGACCAGGCACTGCGGTCGCTCGAATTCGATGCCAAAAGGCTGGAGCATGTGGAAACGCGGCTCTTCGCGCTGCGTGCCGCGGCGCGCAAGCACAGCGTTGCGGTGGAAGGCCTGCCGGCGCTTGCCGACAGGCTGCGCGACCAGCTTGCCGATATCGAGGGTGGGGAAGAAAAACTCGCCCGTCTCCGGGAAACGGTGGAGAAGGCCGAGGCCGACTATATGAAGGCGGCGATTGCGCTGTCGGAGGCTCGGGCAAAGGCGGCGGGAACGCTCGACAAGGCAGTGGCGAAGGAATTGAAGCCGCTGAAGCTCGACAAGGCGCGGTTCGAGACGCAATGCGAGCGCAAACCCGCCGAAGAGGGCGGGCCGGACGGGCTGGACCGGATCAGTTTTCTCGTCGCGACCAATCCCGGCGCGCCCGCCGGGCCGCTTATCAAGATTGCGTCAGGCGGCGAGCTGTCGCGTTTCGTGCTGGCCCTCAAGGTGGCGCTTGCCTCGCGCGGCAGTGCGCCGACGCTGATTTTCGACGAGGTGGACGTGGGCGTGGGCGGTG
>CAYSVF010000389.1:1301-2972 GCA_964434415.1 uncultured Parvibaculum sp. | reverse complement strand
TCTTTCATATGGCGGTCAGTCCGCCAGGCTCACATCTTTCCTGCCCGTATCGAAGATTGCGCTCTTGGCCGGGCCGTCCACCACGATCTGGGCAACGAGGCCGCGTTCGAGACGGGAAAGGGCGTGATCCACGATCAGGTATTTGCCGGGCACGTCGAAGGTCACTTCGGCGACCGTCGCGCCGCCGGGTGCAACCGTCACGGTCTGCACGTCTTCCGCGGCGGGGCTCTTCAGCGAACCGTAGGAATAGACCTTGTCCATGATCTCGCCGATCACGTGGAAGCTCGAGGTCTTGTTCGGGCCGCCCACGCCGAAGAAGATGCGTACCGTCTCGCCCGTATGCGCCTTGATGGCATGCGCCCCGGTGAGCGATCCGACCGCGCCGTTGAAGACGTAATATTCCGGCTTCTCGTCGAGGAGCTTGTCGTAATCGGTGGAGGCTTCTCCGGTCGTGCCGTATTTGGCGTCCGTATAGACCTCGCCCTGCATGACGTAGAGCTCCTTGTCGACCTTCGGCAGGCCGTCCTTCGGCTGCACGAGCACGAGCCCGTACATGCCCGCCTGGATGTGATCGGCCACCATCGGCGTCGCGCAGTGATAGACATAGAGGCCCGGCTTCATCGCCTTGAAGCTGAAATGGCTCTCCTCGCCCGGCGCCGTCTGCGTGGCGACCGCGCCGCCGCCCGGGCCCGTCACAGCATGCATGTCGACCGAATGCATCATCATGCTGTTCTTGTCGTTCTTGAGCGTGACGTCGATCGTGTCGCCCACCCTGGCGCGCACGAAGGGACCGGGCACATGGCCGTTGAAGGTCCAGTAGCGGAAGGTCGTGCCGTTGGCGAGCGTCCCTTCCTTCTCGATCGTGTCGAGCACGACCTTCACCGTGGCCGTAAGGTCACGCGTAATCGGCGCAGGCAGATCGGTCGGATCGAGCGAAATGCTTTCCGGTTTGGCGGGGGCATCGGCGTCGGCGGCGAAAGCCTGTTGGGCGATAACGAGGCCGGCGCCAAGGGTCAGCGCGGTTGCGATCGCAACGGCGCTGGCGGAGCTCACGAGCGCTTCTTTGAACGTCTTCATTTGCGTTCTCCTTGACGCTTGGGGTTATGTTCGGGGAGGAACGTAGGAGAGGGCGGCGCCTGGTGATTTGCGCTGCGACAATTGCCGGCGAGTTTCCGGATACGTATTCCTACGGAGGAGTGGGAGAGACGAATGGATATCGCTAGCCGTACGGAACTGCTGCGCGCGGTCGGATTGTTCCGCGGGCTCGGGCAGGAAGATCTTGCCGCCGTCGCGGAAGCGGCGCGCGAGCAGCCATTCTCGAAGGACGAGACGCTTTTTTCGCAGGGCGATGACGCCACGCATGGCTATGTAGTGGGGTGGGGCCGTATCCGGCTCGACAAGGTCACGCCTGAGGGACAGAACGTCGTGCTGCGACATATGGGCCCCGGCGACATGATCGGCATCGTCGCCGTTCTCAGGCGTATTCCCTTCCCCGCAACGCCTGTTGCGCTGGAAGACGGTCTCGCACTCAGCTGGAGTGCCGGTCGTTTCTCGGAGCTGATGACCCGCTTCCCGCCGATAGCGCTCAATGCCATCGATGTCGTCGGAGGCCGGGTGGAGGAGTTGCAGCGTCGGCTTCAGGAAGTCGCCACACGGCGCGTGGAGCAGCGT
>CAYSVF010000389.1:0-1291 GCA_964434415.1 uncultured Parvibaculum sp. | reverse complement strand
CCGGCCGCAAGGTGGAAGACGGAATCGAGATCCCCTTCGCGCTCTCGCGCCAGGATCTCGCGGAAATGACCGCGACGACATTGCACACCGTCAGCCGCACGCTGTCGGCCTGGGACGGCGAAGGCATTCTCGACTCCCGCCGCTCCAGCCACCTCGTTATCCGCCGCCCGCATCGCCTGGTCGAAATCGCCGAGCACGCCTGAAGCCGGCTCCTGCAATCGGTGTGAGCTCATTTGCGCCCGCGCAAATTGCCTCTCTCGTTCCCGCGATACCTTCCTCCTGCAATCCTCTGGAGGACCGTGAACATGACCGACGTCGATTTCACCGAGCTGACCATTGCCGACCTTCTGGGGCGCTGGCCATGGGCGGCCCGTGTCTTCATCGATTACAAGATGAGATGCCCCGGCTGCCTTCTCGCGCCCTTTATGACCGTGTACGACGCGGCCCGCGAATATGGCGTCGATGCCGAGGATCTGAAGCGCGATGTCGCCGACGCCTGCATAAGGAGGCATGAACGATGGTAAAACCCGGCCACACGCCTGTCCCCCGCTACAGATGGCAATCCGGCCCCGCGATCCTGGATCAGGGCTTCCGCCCCTTCTTCCTCCTCGCAGCGCTCTATGCGGCGTTCGCCATGTCGGGCTGGCTGCACATGCTCATGTCGGGTGGACTGCCGCCGACATTGTTCGGGCCGATAGGCTGGCACGCCCATGAAATGCTCTATGGCTTCACCATGGCGGTTGTCGCGGGCTTCCTGCTGACGGCGATCCCCAACTGGACCGGCCGCATGCCGCTTCAGGGCCTGCCCTTGCTGGGGCTGGTATGCCTTTGGCTGGCGGGACGCGGTGCTGTATCCATCTCGTCATATATCGGCGCAGCGCCCGCCGCGACGATCGATCTTGCCTTTCCGCTTGTCTTTCTTGCCGTCGTGCTTCGGGAAATCGTCTCCGGTCGCAACTGGCGAAACCTCCCCATGGTTGCGGCGCTTGCCGTTTTGACCCTCGGCAATGCGTTGATGCATCTCGAAGCGGCAGGCTGGACGGCGCTTTCAGGCTTAGGAGAGGGTTCATCCGGCGGCGTGGGCGCGCGTCTCGGCCTTGCCGTCATGGTGATGCTTATATCGCTTGTCGGCGGACGCATCGTGCCGAGCTTTACGCGCAACTGGCTGGTGAAGCGCGGCGTGGCTTCGCTTCCCGCCGCCTTTGGCATGGCCGACCGTTTCGCGCTCGCCGCGACCGGGCTTGCCATGCTGGCTTTCGGCCTCGTCGCCGCCTCGCAGTACCGCTCGGAA
>CAYSVF010000388.1:0-2992 GCA_964434415.1 uncultured Parvibaculum sp. | reverse complement strand
CTCCGACGACCAGCGACTTCACACCAACGCAGCGCCGAGATGGAGAGCTGGGGCGTCGTGGAAGACAAGGTGAGCGATATCCGCGTCTTGCGCTACATGAAAGCGATCCCGACGCAGCAAGTCTGCACGCTTTGCCATGGCACGGCGATTTCCGAACCGGTGCGCGAAGCCCTGGCGGCAGATTACCCGGACGACCAGGCGACGGGCTTCGAGGTCGGCGATATTCGCGGGGCGTTCACCGTTAAAATGGCGCTGACGCAATAATGCCGCCTATGTCCGGACGATTGGACAAGGACGATCGCCTTCCCTACCTTTTGCGCACCTGAATTACCGCAAAAGAGTAGCCTGACATGTCCCTCAAAGCCGCCATCATTCCTGTGACGCCCTTCCAGCAGAATTGCACGCTGATCTGGAACGACGAGACGATGCATGGCGCCGTCAGCGATCCCGGCGGCGACATCGACCGCATTCTGGAAGCGGCCGAGGAGATGGGTGTCACCATCGACAAGATCCTGCTGACGCATGGCCATCTCGACCATGCCGCGGCGGCGGGCGATCTTGCCAAACGGCTCGGTGTGAAAATCGAGGGGCCGCACAAGGACGACCTTTTCCTGATCGAGGGACTGCCCGAGCAGGCGGAGCGGTTCGGCTTCGGCGCGAAGACAGGTTCCTACCTGCCCGATCGCTGGCTGGAGGAAGGCAATAGCGTGGAAGTCGCCGGCCTGACCTTCCAGGTCCATCATTGCCCCGGGCACACGCCGGGCCATGTAATCTTTTTCAGCGAGGAAGCGAAACTCGCCATTGTCGGCGATGTGATCTTTCAGGGATCGATCGGGCGAACCGATTTGCCGCGCGGAAACCACGAGCAGCTCATCTCGTCCATCCGCGAAAGGCTCTGGCCACTGGGCGACGACGTCACTTTCGTGCCCGGCCACGGGCCGCTTTCCACGATCGGTGCGGAGCGCCAGAGCAACCCTTTCGTCGCGGATATGAATTTCGGCTGACCCGGCTCGTCGAATGCCGTTCGACAAGGCATATCAAAGTTGACGCTGCGTCCAATTGAGATGGACATTCCGCCCATAATCGGTTTCCTTACGGCCTGACAAATCATCATAATTTCGGCGGCCTTCGGGGCGGTCCGGACCGGTGAAGAACGAGCCCGAAAAGGGCCGCGCCGGAAGTTAGTTCAGTGGGGAAATGCATGTCCAAGAACCGGGTAACGCGCGGGCAGATATTCGCTTTCGGTCTTCCTTCCATTCCAATCTCGGCTCTCGGACTGCCTATCGTCGTGTATCTGCCGCCCTTTTACGCGGAACTCGGGCTCAGCCTGACCGTTGTGGGTACGGTTTTCATGTTCGCGCGTTTCTGGGATGTGTTCACGGACCCCGTGCTGGGCATGGTGTCGGACCGTTTTCCGAGCCGCTGGGGCCGCCGGCGGCACTGGATCGTGGCGTCGATCCCGCTTCTGATGATCCCGACCCTGGCGATTTTCATGCCGCCGGAAAGCGTGAGCTGGGTCTATCTCGCAGGCTGGATGGTCGTTCTCTATATCGGCTGGACGCTGATCACGATTTCCCACATGTCCTGGGGGGCGGAGTTGTCCCCGGACTATGACGAGCGCTCTACAATTCAGGGCATGCGCGAATTCCTGCTCATCTTCGGCATGTTCACCGTACTCGCCCTGCCCGCCGTCATCGAGTGGACGACGGACGGCGCAGGTCGGCGCGAATCCGTGGAGGCGATGGGCTGGTTCATCCTGATCCTGCTGCCCATCACCATCGGTATCGCTGTGTGGCGGGTGCCGGAATGGAAATCCGCACCCCACCAGCAGATCGCCTGGCAGAAGGCATGGGGCATCATCCTGAGGAACAGGCTGTTGCAGCGTGTGCTGGTGGCGGACCTGCTTGTCGGCGTTGCGCCCGGTATTACGGGGGCGCTCTATCTTTATTTCGCTGCCGACGTGATGCAGCTGCCGAATTTCGCCAGCCTGCTGCTGCTGGTCTATTTCGTGGCCGGCTTCATCGGCATTCCGCTCTGGATTCGCGTGAGCCACATGGCGGGCAAGCACAAGACGCTCGCCATTGCGATGGTCTATGGCGCGATCAGCCTGCCGCTGGTGATCTTCTTTCCCAAGGGCGAGTTCTGGTGGCTCTTCGCCGGTAATTCACTTTACGGCATCGCCTATGGTGCGGGGTCCTTCCTGCTGCGCGCCGTGATGGCCGATGTGACCGATTACGACTATCTGGAGACGGGCCAGCAACGCACGGGGCTTTACTATTCACTCCTGACCATGACGCAGAAGGTGGGCGCGGCGCTGGCCGTGGGCATCACCTATCCGATCCTCGACCTGATCGGCTTCGACCCGAACGGGACGAACACCCCGGAAACGCTGCACCAGCTGCTGCTTCTTTACGTGACCCTGCCCGCGCTCTTCATGCTGGCGGCAGCCTTCGTGATGTGGCGCTTCCCGCTCGACCGCAAGGCGCAGAAAGAACTGCGTGAGCGCATCAACGCCAAGCGCGGCGAGCATGAAGAGCATGAGGCCACCGACGCTGCCGCGGCCGTGACGGGCTACGGTACGGCGGGTACAATTTCGGATCAGCCTGCCGATTAGGAGTTACCTCTTGTCCGACGATGCCCCCGACCTCTCCCGGATCGACGCTCTTCTCGCCATCATGGCAAGGCTGCGCGATCCGGACGGGGGCTGTCCGTGGGATCTCGAGCAGGATTTTTCGACCATCGCGCCCTACACGATCGAAGAGGCGTATGAAGTCGCCGATGCGATCGAGCAAGGCGATATGGCGGAACTTCGCGACGAGTTGGGGGATCTGCTTTTTCAGGTCGCGTTCCATGCGCGCATGGCGGAAGAGCGGGACGCGTTTGCCTTCGGCGATGTGGTTCAGGCGATTTGCGAAAAGATGATCCGCCGTCATCCGCATGTCTTCGGCGATGAAGAGCAGCGCGAAGCAGGCGCCGTGAAGGGCCGCTGGGA
>CAYSVF010000387.1:0-2993 GCA_964434415.1 uncultured Parvibaculum sp. | reverse complement strand
CGGGCCGGCCGTCGCGCTCAACAGGGTCAGTTGCGGGTAAAGCGTGGAGGGCATGTTCCATTGGGAAAACAGGGCTTCTGCGCCGGGAAAGGGAATGCCTTGCGTTGCCGCCCAGGCGGTGATCGCAGAGCCGGCGGCAATCGCGATGGCCGAGCCGGAGCCGGCGAGGAAGAGAAGCTCCAGCCAGACCATGCGCCCGATCTGACGCGGCTTCATGCCGATGGCCATCAGCATGCCGAATTCGCGCGTGCGTTCCAGCACCGACATCAAAAGCGTGTTGAGAATGATGAAGACGACGATGATGACCAGGCTCACATAAAGGAGCGCGGAAAAGCTTCCATCGAGAAGGATCACATCGTGCAGCGCCGGTTCGAGCTGCGTCCAGTCGCGTGCCACGAGATCGTTCTTGTGCGCGATTTTCTCAAGCGAAGGGATGGCGGCATTGATGGCGGAGAGATGTTCTCCGCTGACGGCGATCAGGTTGACGCTGCCGTTCATCGCGAAATCCTGCTGAAAGCGGGCAAGCGGCATTTCCACCACCTGCCGGTCGATCTCGGGGGAGCCGGTGGAAAAGATGCCTGTGACTTTGAGGATGTCGGCGGCGATGGACCCGTCCTGCGCCGAGCCCAGCATGGTCACGCTGTCGCCGGAAGCGAGCTTCAGGTTTCGGGCAAGGCCTGCGCCGATCACCACCGCATTTTCATCCCCCGGCTGGAGATACCGGCCCCTGGTGATGGTGGAGGCGAGATTGGAAACCTTTACTTCGCGTGCCGGATCTATGCCGATGATCGCCGCACCGTAGCTTTGCGGACCGTTGGACAGGATCGCATAGCTTGCCGCCCGCGGCGTCGCGGCGGTTACCTCCGGCAGGCTGAGCAGATCGGCGATCAGCGGGCCGCTGTCGGAAATCGATTTGCGAATATCGGGATCGTCGGCATAGCCGGGGGGCTGCAATTGCGCGAAGCCGTCCATGAGCTTCAGCACGCTTTCCTTCATCGTGCCGTAGGCGCCCTGCTGCAACGCCAGCAGGAACACGGTGATCGTGCCCGCAATGGCGATCGAACTCAGGCTCAGCGCGGTGCGATGAGGCTGTCGCCAGATATTCCGCCATGCGAGCCCGACAAGCATGAGATCAGTTCCTCGGATTTTGCAGGTTGGAAAGCGTGAAGAGATAGCCGGGCATGGATTGATTGAACGTCGCCTCCTTCGTCTCGATGCGCGTCCATTTTCCCTCTTCGTTTTCCGGGCGCATCGTCATCACGACAGGGTAGTCGCGGCCGCCGATCATGGAGACCTTCTCCGTCGTCATGACGCGCACGAGCTTCATGTCCTGGTCGAAATAGGTTTCGCCCAGCATGATGCCGTCCTCGCGCACCCTGACCGTGCGCTTGCCCCATACGACGGGCGCCCCCGGCTTGGGGAGCGCGGCGATGGTATAAACCGTATACGGACCGTCTTTCGTCGAGCCCGTCAGCTTGTGGGTGTACTCGGTCAGAAGGTCATTGGCCTTGGACAGATCGTTATAGGAGAAATCCGATCCCATCCAGGATTGCGCCAGCATGGAAGCGGGCAGCTTGATGACCTGATTGAGCTTGGGATTGAACACCCAGGTTTCGTCGCCCTTTTTGAGCGTCGCATTGCCCGCGTCCTTGGCGGGCGCCGTGAAACGCACCAATGCGTCGTCGTCCCCTTCCGTCCATGTCTTCATTTCCATGCGTCGTTCCCAGTCGGGCCGGTGCACGGTCATGGTCATGTCGGCCTGCGAGCTTTCGGCGCGCCAATTGTCGAAGGCGGCGCGCAAAAGAGCGTCCGGGTCGGGGGCTGTTGTCGTATCGGCGGCCGCAATCCCGGTCATGGCGGCGGTCGCGAGAAGGATGAGAGCTGCTTTCCGGATCATGGTGCTTTCCTCGTTTCGGTGCCGATGCCATCGAACAGGGAGCCGAGAAAGGAGCGGCACCAGGCTCGCGGGTCGAAGCTTCTGTCCAGCCAGTAATGGAGCGCGAGATTGTCCACCGCGCCGATCAGCATGCCGGCGGTTGCCTCGACGTCGATGTCGTCCCGGATCGCGCCTTCCGCCTGCGCCTCTTGAAGGAGGCCGACAAGTTCCGCGCGATAGGAGGCGTAGAGATCTTTCATCGCGCTGGAAAATCGCGCGCGCGTTCCCGGTTTGGCGGCGGCGGCCCAGACTTCCAGCGAGACGGGATAGAGTTCCAGATGTTCCAGCAACGCGCCGATGGAAGCGTCGGCGAACGCCAGGATGCGCGCGCGGGCGTCTTGATATTCGCCCATGCGCTCCATGGCCGAGGCCATGACGAGCTGTTGGAACCATTCGAAGACGCCGAAGAAGAGGTCTTCCTTGTTCTTGAAATAGTCGTAAAGCGACCCCTTGCTGATCCCCGCGGCGCTCGCGACCGCCTCCATGGAGGTGGCGTCATAGCCTTCGCTTGCGAAACAGGCGGAGGCGGCTTCCAGAATTTTCTGACGCTTGGCGTCGCGATCGACGATACGGGCCATGGGTTCAACTTATTATGACCGACTGGTCGGTCATTTATAATCCGACGGCTTCTCCTTGGCAAGTCCGGATGCGATCGGGCGCGCGCGCCGTGCCCACCCACTGCGGTAAAGGCGCTGTTAACCACGACCCTCCTAGGCTCACCACTCTCGAAACAGCGGCATGGGCTGAAAATAAGATGCGTCATTTGCTTCGCCTGAAGGCGGCCTGCGCACTCTCCGTCCTCTTGCTGTTTGCCGCCTTCCTGTCGGGTGTTTCGGCACCCGCCGCGATGGCGCAGCAAAATACGGCGGAGAGCGATCCGGTTGCGGCCTCGCCGCTCTCGCCTCTGCCCAATGCCTCTCCCCGCCAGACGTTCTCGAGTTTCACCCGGCTCACCGACGATGTGGAAAAATCCCTTCTGGCGGCCATCGAGCGGGCGGCGGAAAACAATGCCATTTTCGATACCGAGGAAGTCTCCGCGCTGAAGAAGCAGGCGCTG
>CAYSVF010000386.1:0-2994 GCA_964434415.1 uncultured Parvibaculum sp. | reverse complement strand
TCCAAGCCCCGCAATCTCGATGCCCGCCGGGCCGATATTCAGCGCTTCATTGTTGCGCGCGACGAAAGGCCAGTGAAACGCAGCCACGGCGAAGGCGATGGCCGCGAGGAAGAGGGCGGTGTGCCCGATGCGCGGCGTGACCAGAAGGATAAGCCCCGCACCGATCAGCAAGCCGCCATAGACGATGGCCTGCCCCTTTTCCCGGCTGTAGCGCGCCGTCACCGTTGCGCCGGGAGGGATGGAAATCTCGTCGGTCATGTCGGGTTCCTTCAGGCGTCGCCCGTTCAGGCACCGCCCATTTGGCCACGATGGCGCAGCAGGTGATCGGCAAGGACGCAGGCCATCATGGCCTCGCCCACGGGCACGGCACGAATGCCCACGCAAGGATCGTGACGGCCCTTGGTGATGATTTCCGCATCCTCCCCGTGCCGCGATACCGTCTTGCGCGGTTGCAGGATGGAAGACGTGGGTTTCACCGCGAAACGCACCACAACGGGCTGGCCGGTGGAAATGCCGCCCAGAATGCCGCCTGCGTGATTGGAGGCGAAGGCCGGACCTTCATTGCCCATGCGCATCTCGTCGGCATTCTCCTCGCCGGTGAGCGCGGCAGACGCGAAGCCTTCCCCGATCTCGACGCCCTTCACCGCGTTGATGCTCATCATTGCGGCGGCAAGGTCGGAATCGAGCTTCCCATAGATCGGCGCGCCGAGTCCGACGGGCACACCTTCGGCGATGATTTCGATGACCGCGCCGCAGGACGATCCCGCCTTGCGCACGCCGTCGAGATAGCTTTCCCACTCGGCCGCCGCCCTGGCGTCCGGACACCAGAAAGGATTGTTTTCCGTCTCCGCCCAGTCCCAGTTCTCGCGGTCGATCTTGTGCGGACCGACCTGCACCAGCGCCCCGCGAATGCTGACGCCCGGCAGTACTTTGCGGGCAATGCCGCCGGCTGCGACACGCGCCGCCGTTTCGCGCGCGGAAGAACGTCCGCCGCCGCGATAGTCGCGAATGCCGTATTTCGACAGATAGGTGAAATCTGCATGGCCGGGACGGAACTTGTCCTTGATGTCCCCGTAATCCTTCGACCGCTGATCGACATTCTCGATCATCAGCGAGATCGGCGTGCCGGTGGTCAGCTCCTGCTGCGCATCGTCGTCGAAGAAGGTGCCGGACAGGATCTTCACCTGGTCGGGCTCGCGGCGTTGCGTGGTGAAGCGCGAGGTGCCCGGGCGGCGCCGGTCGAGCCAGGTCTGGATTTCTTCCGCCGTGACGGGAATGCGCGGCGGCACGCCATCGACCACGCAGCCGAGCGCCGGCCCGTGGCTTTCGCCCCAGGTCGTTACGCGGAACAGATGGCCGAATGTGTTGTGCGACATGACCTAAATTCGTTTGCCGGAATCACTCCACACCTGCGCCAAGGCAGGCCTGAAAGCGACCATAGCTGAAATCAGACGATGCTCATATCCGGCGCGTCTTCGGCCTTCATGCCGACGACGTGATAGCCCGCATCGACATGATGGACCTCGCCGGTCACGCCGGAGCCGAGATCTGAGAGGAGATAGAGCGCAGTATTGCCGACTTCCTCGATGGAGACGACGCGCTTCAACGGAGAGTTGAGCTCGTTCCACTTCAGGATGTAGCGGAAATCGCCGATACCGGAAGCCGCCAGCGTCTTGATCGGACCGGCGGAAACCGCGTTGACGCGGATATTGTCGCGGCCGAGATCGACGGCGAGATAGCGCACGCTGGCTTCCAGCGCGGCCTTGGCGACGCCCATCACATTGTAGTGCGGGATCACCTTCTCGGAGCCGTAATAGGTGAGGGTGACAATGGAGCCACCATCCGTCATCAGCTTTTCCGCGCGCTGACAGAGCGCGACGAAGGAATAGCAGGAGATCGCCATGGAGGCGGTGAAATTGTCGAGCGAGGTGTCCACATAGCGGCCATCCAGCTCCGACTTGTCGGAATAGGCGATGGCGTGGACGAAGAAGTCGATCTTGCCCCATTTCTCTTTCAGCGTCTCGAAGACGGCATCCATGCTGGCCGCGTCGGTCACGTCGCAGGGCATGATGAGATCGGTATCGGTCCCGATGGATTCGGCAAGCGGCGTGATGCGCTTGAGCAGCGCGTCGCCCTGATAGGTGAACGCAAGCTCCGCACCATGCGCGGCGCAGGCCTTGGCGATACCCCAGGCGATGGAACGGTTATTGGCAACCCCCATGATGAGGCCGCGCTTGCCGGCCATGAGGTTGGAGCCACCCTGTGCGGTATTGGCGTTGCTGGCGGCTTCACTCATTATTTTCTATCCCTTCGAAATGGCGGTGCGGGCGGGCGACCCGGACAGTGGCGCATTTTGCATAAAAGGCACACCCGGTCCACGGAAAATCCCAGCATTCTCCGAAACTTGGGAGATTCCGTAGCGATATATCAATCCCTGAAAAGATGCTGCCTCACACTCGAGCCGAGGCCCTGCGCCCAGCCCGCTGCGAAGTCCCGGAGCGCCCGGTCGGGCTTTTCCGGCAGGGTGATGGAAAGCGTTACATACTGATCGCCGGGCCCGTCTTTCTGGTTCTCGGGCCGGTTCTCGGGCGCGATCCCCTTGCCCCGAAGCCGAAGCTGCGTCCCGCTGTTCGACCCGGCGGGGATGGTGAGGCTGACCGCGCCGGACAGCGTCGGCACATCCACCTTGCCGCCGATGACGGCCTCGGCCAGCGTGACGGGCAGGGTAAGGTGAATATCGTTGCCCTCGCGCCGGAACCAGGGATGCGGCTGGACGTGCACTTCCAGAAACGCATCGCCCGCGGGGGCGCCGCCGCTACCGACTTCGCCCTGGCCGCGCAGACGGATCTGACGGCCCGTCTCAAGACCCGCAGGTATGCGGATATCGAGCGTTTTGCCGCCCAGAGCGACCCGTCGCATACCGCCTCTCGCCGCCTCCAGAAAGGGAATTTCCAGCGCATAGGCTACATCGCGCCCGCGCCCCCGGAAAACCCG
>CAYSVF010000385.1:0-2995 GCA_964434415.1 uncultured Parvibaculum sp. | reverse complement strand
GTCGAGTTCCTCATGGATGCCGTTGAACTCGTTATAGAGCGTGGCGACATTCACCGCGATGCGCTCGCCGTCGCCCCAGCTGTCGTAATCGCTCATATCGATGTCGAGCGCGGCCTCGAAGGCGTCCATCCCGGCGTCATAGCGCTTGCGCGCCTCGTCGCGCACATAGACGAGATAATCCTGCACCGCCTTCACGCCTTTCTTGTCGGTGATGGGGCCGTGGCCGGGCACCACCGTTTCCACATCCATCGCCATGATGCGCTCGCAGGCCTCGATCCAGTTCCCCACCGGGCCTTCCCACATGATGGGATGGCCTTCGATGAAAAGAATGTCGCCCGTATAGACAGTGCGGTCGGCGGGCACATGCACCAGCGCATCGCCCGGCGTGTGTGCGGGGCCGACATGCATGATGCGAACTTCCTTGTCGCCGACCTTGCGCGTCAGTTCCTTCTCGAAGGTGGTGGTCGGCAGGGTCTGCGTCACGCTCTTGAAGTCGAAGGGGCCGAAGCACTGCGTGATGAACTTGCCGAGATCGCCCATCTGCGGGGCCATCTCCAGAAAGCCCACCAGCAATTGCGGCGGCTCGCGCGTCATCGCTTCGGCGGCGAGCTTGTGCGCGATGATTTCGGCATTGGCGCAGCATTCATTGCCGTTGCAATGGTCGCCATTGTGATGCGTGTTGACGACGATGCCGATGGTCTCCGCCGCCTTGGGCTCGGCCTTCTTCATGGCGTCGAGCATTTCCTTCGTCAGCGGCACGTCGAACAGCGTATCGACCAGCAGCGACTCGCCGCTATCGGTGATGAGCCCCGCATTGGACCAGCCCCAGCCGCCATCGGGCTGCAACCAGGCATAGGCGCCGTTCCCGATATCGTGGAGCCCCTTGGTGTATTGATATTTCGCCAGACCCAGTCCCATCGCGTCCTCCCTGGACGATTAGTGTTTTCTTGAGTGTCGGATTCCGTGCGCCCTGCTTCAAGCTTTCATTCCAGATGCGGCATGATCGGCCGCGCGGCGTCTGCGATGGTCGGAATATCCAGCGTCTGGAACCCCGCCATGATGCGCTCGGCGGAGGCGGCGAATTTGCCGCGCAACGCGGGCCAGTCCGCATGGACGAGCCTGCCGTCGCGCTTCACGACATTGCCCGCCACCAGCACGGCGGAAATGTCGGTGGGCCGTGCGTTGAGTACCATCGCGCCGACAGCGTCGAAGGCGGGCGTCATATGCATCGCCTCGGTCGAGACGATGACGATATCGGCGCTCTTTCCCTTTTCGAGCGAGCCGATCTCCTTTTCCATATGGATCGCTTCCGCGCCGCCCAGCGTCGCCATGCGCAGCACGCTTTCTGCGTCGGGCGTGATGGTGGCGGGTGCTCGGCCGCGCGCTTCATAGTCCGCGTTGCGCGTGGCGCGGGTCGATTGCAGCCCCAGCCGCATCGGCATGAACATGTCGCCCGCATAGTTCGAGACGATATCGACGCCGAGCCCCGTTTTCACGCCATGCGCCGTGGCGCGATGTGCGACGGGAAAGCCCATGCCCATCTGGAGTTCGGTTTCGGGCGTGGAGGAAATGCCTGCGCCTGCTTCCGCGATGAGATCGAGTTCGCGGTCGGTAAAGGCCGCGCCATGCACGAAGAGAAGATCGGGGCCGAGCAGCCCTTCCTTGTGGAGCTTCTCGACAATGTCCGCCCCCAGCGCATAGGCGCCCATGGCCGCATGACAGGAAATCGCCGCCGCGCCGAGTTCGCGCGCCAGCTTGATCTCCGCCACGAGGTCTTCGAAGGGCATGGCTTCGGCTTCCGACGGCGCAAAGCCGAAATGCGTCAGCCCCTTGCTGTCGGAGAAATGTTTGGCGTGCAGTTCCCGCGCGGTCCTGTGCCGCCAGCCGGGATCGTCCGGCACGCTCATAGGCACGCGCGGTTCGTTCGGGAAGGTGCCGTAGCAGAAGATCGAGCGCAGGCCGCTCTCCTGCAAGCCGCGCACGGCTTCTTCGGCGTGTTCGGGCGTGTTCAATATGTGGCAGTGATCGACCATCGTGGTCACGCCCGCATCGACCGCTTCCAGCGCGCCGACATAATTGCCGAGATAGGCGTCTTCCGCCGTGTAGAAGGTCGAATAGGAAAGCCGCATCTCCACGAAATAATCGAAGAGGCTCCAGTCCGTCGCGACGGTGCGAAGCTGCGTCTGCCAGACATGGCGATGGGTGTCGACGAAGCCCGGCATGACGATGTCGCCCGCCGCGTCGATCACCTCGGCACCGTCCGCGGCAAGGCCGGGCGCGATGTCGGCGATACGGCCGTTCTCGACCAGGATGTCGGCGGCGATTTCCTTCACGCCGTCCGCCATGGTCAGGACGCGGCCGTTCTTGATGAGCTTCTTCGTCATCGTTTCCTCCCTCAGGCTTTGACGATGCGGTTGCGCAGCGCGCCGAGTTTCTCCACCTCGAATTCGATCGTGTCGCCGGGCTGGAGGAAGCGGCCATGCTCCAGCAGGCAGCAATCGCCGATGGTGCCGAGCCCGATCACCTCGCCGGGATAGAGCGTTTCGCTCGCCGACATATGCGCGAGGATCTTGCCGACCTCATGCTGCATGTCGCTTGCGGTCGTGTCGGCGACGGGCTTGCCGTTCACCGCCGCGCGGACATGCAGATCGCGGATATCGCCCACCTCGTCGGCGGTGACCAGCCACGGGCCGGTGGGGCCGAAGGTGGGGGCGGACTTGCCCTTGATCCACTGGCCGCCGCGCTCGGCCTGGAATTCGCGTTCCGAGACGTCGTTGATGACACAGTAGCCCGCCACGTGGGAAAGCGCGTCGGCTTCGCTGACATAGAGCGTCTCGCGCCCGATGACGACGCCGAGCTCGACCTCCCAGTCGGATTTGACGGAGTTGCGGGGGATGATGACCGCGTCGTTCGGGCCGCACAGGGCCGAGCTGGCCTTGGAGAAGATGATCGGTTCTTTCGGCGGCTCGGCCCCGGTTTCGGCGGCGTGCTTGGC
>CAYSVF010000384.1:0-2999 GCA_964434415.1 uncultured Parvibaculum sp. | reverse complement strand
GATCAGCTTCGGCAATGGCCGATATGCCACACCCGTATGGTCGCCCCGCGGCGACCTCATCGCCTTCACCAAAATGTCCTCGGGCCGGTTCGTGATCGGGGTGATGAAGCCCGACGGGTCGGGCGAGCGCGTGCTGACGGAGGGCTATCACAATGAAGCCCCGACATGGTCGCCAAATGGCCGCGTTATCATGTTCTTCCGCGAAACGCGCGGCGCACAGGGCGGTCCGAACCTGTGGTCGGTCGACGTGACCGGATACAACGAACGGCCGGTGCCGACGACGGGCTTTGCGTCCGACCCGGCCTGGTCGCCCCGGCTTCAATAGGCGGGGCGGGGAAGCGAATTCGAAATTCATCGTCGCCTTTCCGGCGGGATGAAGGGTTGGTGTAAAAATGTCACTAGGCGGTACCCTGAAGCGACAATCGGCAGGTTGCTCCTTGCAGATTAGTCAGGGTGCGGATAATATTATGTGGCGGTACAGCAACCCACAGCGTCCGTCCCGGGCACATGGCAGGCCTTCCGGTCCTGCGCTTGGGGCCTTCGGGGACGGGCGGATGTCAGAGAAATGTTGCCGGCGAATATTTCGGGCCGCCGTCAACGGATCGTTCATCGAGGCGCCCGCGAATTCGAGCGCTGAGGCGCCATGGCCGCCAGAGATCACAAGGAGATTACCTCAATGAAGTCCCCCAAAGTTGGCCTGCGGTTCGCTGTTGCGGCCGCCGCTATGCTTATCGTGGCTGCGTGCAGCTCCACCGACGACGAAGCTGCCACCGCTCCCTCCACCTCTATCGACAGCGGCGCGGCGAGCACCGTGACGCCCGGCAGCCAGGAAGACCTGGTCACCAATGTCGGCGATCGCGTGTTCTTCGACACCGACAAATCCACGCTGGATAGCGAAGCCCGTGCGACCCTGCAGCGTCAGGCCGCATGGATGAAGACCTATCCGAACCTTGCCTTCACGGTCGAAGGCCATGCCGACGAACGCGGCACGCGCGATTACAACCTCGGTCTGGGGTCGCGCCGCGCCAATGCGGTGAAGGACTATCTCGTCAGCCTGGGTGTGCCGGCGTCCCGCCTCAGCACCATTTCCTACGGCAAGGAACGTCCGGTCTGCCTCGACAGCACCGAAACCTGCTGGGCGCAGAACCGTCGTTCGGTGACCGTCGTCACGGGCGGCGCCACGAGCTGACCGTTTTTTCGGTCCGGAGATATGCGTGCCCCCTTGCGATCCCGCACGGGGGCACGCTGCTTTTTGGAGAAGCGGTTTGCACTTGCCGCGAAAACCGCCCAAATTTCGTCTTGTTTGGCGCTATAGGATGGCGCTGATCGGAATTGATACCGGTATTGAGGATAACCATGCTTAAAGGCACCAAGGCCCCGACCACGAGAAGGCTCGCGGGGGGCCTTGCAGCGGGCATTCTTCTGGCCGCGTCGATCGGCGTCGGCGGATTGCATGCGCAGGAAAGCAATCCCGACTGGCTGGACTGGCAGAAACAGGGCGGCAGTTCCACCGACGGGCGGGGGAACACCCAGAGCGGCGTCAGCGCGCCGGGCACGGTGACGACCGGCGATCTTGGCGCATCGGGTGCCGATACCCAGTCCCGTCTCCTGCAGCTCGAAGATCAGGTGCGCCGGCTGACCGGCCAGCTCGACGAAATGAGCCACCGGCTGCAGCAGACCGACCAGCAGCTTCAGCAGCTCCAGCAGAATATGGATCTCCGCCTGAGCAAGCTCGAAGGCGGCTCGGGTGCGGGCGCGGCGGGCGCGCAGGCTTCGGCGGCGCCGATGTCCACAAGCCCCCAAAGTTCCGCGTCTCAAAATGCCTCTCCTCAGAGCTCTTCCGGCGTATTGGGCACGATGCCTGCCGGGAGCAATGCATCAGGCGCCGCCGCCTCGGCTTCCGTGTCGCTGCCCGAGGGCACGCCCGAAGTACAATATGAATATGCGCGCGGCCTGCTGAAGCAGGGCCGCTATGGCGATGCGCGCAGCGCTTTCGAGGAATTCCTGAAAGTTCATCCCAACGACACGCTGTCGGGCAATGCGCAATACTGGCTGGGCGAGACCTATTATGCGCAAGGCCAGTACAAGAATGCGGCGGATGCCTTTCTCAACGGCTACACCACCTACAAGGCCAGCCAAAAGGCGCCGGACAGCCTGTTGAAGCTTGGCATGACCATGATCGTTCTCGGGCAGAAGGACGCGGCCTGTTCCGTCTTTGGCGAATTGGGCAACAAGTTTCCGAATGCCTCTCCGGCCATTGTGGCTCGCGCCCAGCGGGAGCGGCAAAAGGCCGGGTGCTGACCGGCGGGATGGCTTCGTCTGGCGAAGGCGCCCTGCGCCAGAGCGAATTCGACAAACGGCTGAACGCATTGTCGCCCGGCAGGAAGATTGCCGTGGCGCTGTCGGGCGGGCCTGACTCCCTGGCGCTGCTCCTTCATGCCGCGCGCTGGGCGAAGCGGCGCAAGGGCGCGTCGGTTCTGGCGCTCACCGTCGATCACGGTCTTCGGGCCGAGGCCGCCGACGAAGCCTGTCAGGCAGGCGTTCAGGCCCGCGCGCTCGGCGTTTCCCATCGCATTCTGAAATGGACAGGCGCCAAGCCCTCGCACGGCATTCAGGCGGCGGCGCGCGAGGCGCGGTATGCGCTGATGGCGCAAGCCTGCCGCGAGGAAGGCATCGGCGAATTGCTGCTTGCGCATCATCTGGAAGATCAGGCGGAGACGTTTCTGCTGCGTCTGGCGCGAGGCAGCGGCGTGGACGGGCTCTCGGCCATGGCGTCCGTGCGCGACTATGACGGGCAGGCGCCCCGGCTGAGGCTTTTGCGTCCGCTTCTCGACGTGCCGCGCGCGCGGCTTGCCGCCGGCGTGGCAAAGGCGGGGCTCACGCCGTCGCAGGATCCCAGCAATGAGGATGAGCGTTATGAGCGCGTCCGCTTGCGCCGGGCGCTGCCGCGGCTTGCCGAGATCGGGCTTGAAGCCGCCACGCACGCCCCGTCCGCCGAG
>CAYSVF010000383.1:0-3008 GCA_964434415.1 uncultured Parvibaculum sp. | reverse complement strand
TGGCCCAGCTTCTCGATGACGATAATAAGCAAGGCGAAGGTCGCCGCATTGAGCGCCGCGCTCTGCAGGTCGAAGCTGTGCCGTCCCCTGCGGGACAGGGGCAGATAACGCGACAGCCAGAGCGCCAGCAGGCTGAAGGGAATATTGATCAGGAAGAGCCAGTGCCAGGAGGTGAAGGAAAGGATCGCCGCGGCCAGCGTCGGCCCCGCCGCCGCCGCGACGGCCACCACCTGCGCATTGATGGCGATGCCTCGCCCCAGCTGCGCGCGCGGATAGATGAAGCGCACCAGCGCGGTGTTGACGCTCATGATCGCCGCCGCGCCCAGCCCCTGTAAAAGACGCGCGGCGACCAGCGCCCAAAGACCGTCGACCGAGGCGCAGACCAGCGAGGCCACGCCGAACACGGCAAGCCCGAAGCGGTAGATATGGCGATAGCCGTAAATGTCGCCGAGCGAGGAAAAGGCCAGCAGCGAAACCAGCACGATGAACTGATAGGCGTTCACCACCCAGACCGAATCCGCCGCCGTGACGTTGAAATCGCGCGCGATGGTGGGCAGCGCGATGTTCACGATCGCCCCGTCCAGCACGGCCATGGTGACGCCGGCGGCGACCGTGGCAATGGCGAGGTAGCGCTGGGGATTGGGAAGGCCGTCCTCCGGCACTCCCTTGAAGGGCTTGAACATCGGGGTCACTTAAGGCGCCCGGCAGGCCTCCCGCCCGGCGCAATGGAATTTCGGTTACCTACCGATATAGCCCGGCCACCGCCGCTTTGCAGCCCCCAGCCCGATTTTCAGCCTCGCGCCCGCCGCCCCAGATAGGGCAGCGCAAACATATAAAGACCGCTGAAAAGCAGCAGGAAAAGCGGCGGCAGCGGCGAATAGACCACCCATTGAGGCGGCTCGCCAAAAGTCATCGCAACGAAATTCGCGACGACGGCCAGCGTGAACAGAATCGACAGCCAGCGATGGGTTTGCCGGATCCAGTGGCTCATAAGGTCTCCCCTTTTCGGCGAATGGATCAGGATGCATTCAGCGCCACGGCGGCGCGGATAACGGCCTTCAGCGCCTTCGCATCGATCGTCTCGCCCTCTCGGATATCGACGGCGCGGCGCTGATTGCCGTCGAGGCTGGCATTGAAGACGCCCGACGGATCGACGAGCGCGGCGCCTTTCGCGAAGGTGAGCTTCACCTTGTCCTTGTATGTCTCGCCGGTGCAGACGATGCCGTCATGTTCCCAGACCGGCACGCCAGAGGGGTTGGACGGCTTGCGCCATTTCACCGTTTCGACGATGCCGGGATCGGCCTCATGGATGAGCTTGCGAATGTAGGCAAGCATCTCGCCGCGCCAGTCGCCGAGCGAGGCGATCTTCCGGTCGATAAGGTCGGCGGGATCTTCTTCCGCCTCTTCCGTCTTTTTTGTCATAACTGCCCTTCCCGCTCTTCAGCTCGTGCGAGCCAGAAGTCCTTCAAGATTGGAGAAGAAATTCCGCCAGCCGAAGGTCGCGCCGCGATAGGCCTGCTCCTGATCCGGCTTGAAGCCCACCTGCTCCATGCGCAGAAGGGTTCCACCCGCCGTCGGCGTGAGGGTCCATGTGACGATGGTTTCAACGCCGAGCGCCTCCCAAGTGTAGGAAAGCATTTCGTTCGTCTCGATCACCTGCACCTCGCAGTCGACCGTGCCCCACTCCGCGCTGAGGCTGAAGCGATGACCGACGGCCGGCTGGAAGTCGTTCTGCATCAGCCATTCAGCGATGAGATGAGGTTGCGTCAGCGCCCGCCAGAGCTTCTCCGGCGGATAGGGAAACTCCCGCTCGACGGTAACGGAACGCGTTTCGTTCGAAGGCCCTGTCATTGATCCATCCTCTTGAGAAGATCGCCAAGTGCGTCGAAGCGGCTTTCCCAGAAGCGTGTCATCTGCTCCGCCCAGCCGGTGAGCGGCGCAAGCGCCTTCAACTCGGCGCTGTAATGGGTCTGGCGACCTTCATGGCGGTCATGCACCAGTCCCGCCTCCTTCAGCACCTTGAGATGCTTGGAGACGGCGGGTTGCGATATCCCCGCGCAGTCCGTCAGCACCCTGACGGTCTGGTCGCCTTCGCGGCAAAGCTGCTCGAAGATCGCCCGGCGGGTGGGATCGGCAAGCGCCCTGAAAAGATCGTCCTGGGTGTTCGGCATCTTTTATTCATAACTCCATAGCTATTGATTAGACCAATAACCGAAAGGTTATGAATAAGTCAAGGCCCCGAAGGTTTCCAACAGCCGGGGGACTGGACCGAGCTTAATCCAATCCCAGCCCGTGAACGGGGCGATTGGCCACTTCCCATTCTTTCAACAGATCCGAGGCGCTACCTCGTTCGATTGCGGCGACCAGAGCATCTACCTTCGCGATGTAGTTGCCACACCACTCATGCCTCTCTCGCGCATACAACCGGGAAGCCTCAACCAAATCTCGACGCGCTTCCTCACCACGTCCCAGCATCGCCTCGACGACCCCGATCTGAAAGTGCAAGTGATGGCGAGCGCCCCACGTTTCAGTCTGTAAAACCTGCAGGTGCCCCTCAAGCGTTGAATTCAGTTCGAACCACGGCAACGCTTGAGACTCCGCCGCTTCCCACGCGATTTCTGCGGATTTCGTCGCCGCAGCGGCGGACCTTGAAGGAAGCCACATGCTGCGATGGTCGGGGTGCCTCAACCTGAAACCCGGCATGAGTACCGGAGCGTCATGCCCGCACAAGGTGAAGGCAGCAACATTCACGCAGAAAATCCGGGAGCCCCAGGACGACAGCTGAAAATTGAAAAGCCGCACAATGCCATTCGAAAGGCTGAGCAGGTCACGCCTGCCAACCCGTTGGAAACCCAACGGAGCCAGCCGCGGGTGCCATGTGCGCTTGAGGGCCGGGGTCAGTTCGTCAAATCCTAGCATTTTCCCAATATACAAGATCAGCGAACCGAGGGCGTTCCCCTACCTGTTCGGCGGGATCGCCATGACTGCGGTCGGTCGCGCCGGCGGCG
>CAYSVF010000382.1:0-3032 GCA_964434415.1 uncultured Parvibaculum sp. | reverse complement strand
CCTTCAACGACATGTTTCTGGAGACCTTCAATCGCGACAATGTCGACCTGATCGACGTCAGCGACGCAAAGGGCGTGGAGCGCGTGACGGAGAAGGGGATCGTCGCCAACGGCGTCGAATACGAGATCGACTGCCTGATCTATGCGACCGGCTTCGAGATCACGACCTCGGTGGACCGACGGGTCGATTTCGACACCTTCGGGCGCGGCGGTCAGCGGCTGTTCGATCACTGGAAGGACGGCTACCGCACGCTGCACGGGCTCGCCTCGCACGGCTTTCCGAACTGGTTCACCATCGGCATCAACCAGAACGGCCTGTCGCCCAACATGACGTCGATGTTCGACGATCAGGCGCTGCATGTCGCCTATATCGTCAGTGAGGTGAATAAACGCGGCAAGCGCGTGGTGGAGGTGACGGCGGAGGCCGAGCAGGAATGGGTCGACGAAATTGTCGCTCTGGCGGAGACGATGGATACGAGCTTTCAGGAATCCTGCACGCCCGGCTACTACAATAATGAAGGCCAGCGGGGCAATCGCGCCAAGGGCAATGTGCCTTACATGAAGGGCATCAATGCGTTCAACGCCTTGCTCGACAAGTGGCGCAAGGACGGCAATCTGGACGGCATGGAACTGAGTTGACACCCGGCAGGCCCCGCCCGTTTTTCGCAACGGGCGGGGTACGTCAAGGCAGGAACGGCATATGACGAACACCGCCATCGTGGAACATCCAAGGCGCAGCGTGCGGCTGTCGAAGCGCGGGCAGAAGACGCGCAGCGCGCTGCTTGAGAGTGCGCTCGCGCTGGTGGCCGAAACGGGATATGCCGCGACGACGACACAGGCGGTTCTCGACCGGTCGGGCGTCAGCCGCGGCTCGCTGCTGCATCAGTTCACCACGCGTCACGACCTGATGGTGGCGACGGCCGAACTCGCCATGAGCCGCATGGTGGAGGCAACCCGCAAACGTCTCGACGCATTCGACGATCCGCTGGAGGCGCTCTACCACTATCCCGACATTCTTTGGCAGGTGCTGAACGAAGCACCGGCGCGCGCCAATACGGAAATCCTCTTGGCCTCGCGCTGGGACGGGGAGCTGAAAAACGGGCTCCGCAGGGCCGTCGCGGAGGTGGAGCGCCGCAATGCCGAGAGCACCGCGGTGCTGGCCGAAAAGATCGGCGTCGAAAACCCGGAAGCGCTGATGGCCGCGGGCGGCGTGCTGCTGGTGGCCATGGAGGGGCTGACGATAAGAGCCGGGCTGACCAGCGATGCGCGCATGGGCGAGAATGTTTTCGCGCTGCTCAAGACGAACTTCATCGCGACGCTGGAAAGCCTGACGCCGAGACGGGCGCCCGCCCGCGGCGGTGCGTAACTCGCGGGATTTCCCGGTTTTTCGGGCCCGGCGGGGCCGGCCGAACGCGCGGCTTTACCGCTTTTCCGAAGCTGTTAGACTTGGCCCCAACTGAGAACAGAGGGAATCCGGTGTTCGAAGCGCGACCGCGGCCTTGTGAGGGGGCGTCGGTACTGCTGCTTCCCGGATTTTAAGGATCGCGTGCAACACGACGATGAAGGCGGTGCAAGGGGCGCATCACGTCCCGCCGCCGGGCAATCCATGCCATCTTTCCGTCCCGGTCCCGATGGGGCCGACGGCGGGGGGACGAATGGGGACGCCTCCAGCAATGATGCCGGAACCGCGCCTGCGCGCCGCCGCAAGCGCCGGGGAAGGCGCGGCCGCAGGCGCAATGCCGACGCGAATGCCGCGTCCGCCGAAACCGGCCGATCCGAGAGCGGTTCCTCCCGGAGCGGTTCCTCCGAGAGCAGCCCCTCCGAGAGCGGCCCATCCGAAACCGGCGACAGCGAGACGAAATCGCGCACGGCCCGCCGAAAGCGGCGTCGGAACAGGCGCGGTGCGTCCGGCACCCGGGGAGCGGCGGGCAGCCGGGAAAAGCTCTATGCCGCGCTCGATCTCGGCACCAATAATTGCCGCCTGCTGATCGCCCGGCGCAGCGCCGACGGGTTCAAGGTGGTGGATGCCTTCTCGCGCATCGTCCGGCTGGGCGAGGGCGTGGCCGCCAATGGGCGTCTGAGCGATCAGGCCATGGACCGGGCGGTGGAAGCGCTGCGGATATGTGCCGAAAAGATGGAGCGGCGCGGCGTCGGTCGGGCGCGCGCCATTGCGACGGCGGCCTGCCGCGCGGCGGATAACGGCCCGGATTTCATCAAGCGGGTGAAAAGGGAAGCGGGGCTCTCGCTCGAAATCGTCTCGACCGAGGATGAGGCGCGGCTGGCCCTGGCCGGTTGCGCGCCGCTGCTCGATCGCGATTGCGAGGCGGCGCTCGTCTTCGATATCGGGGGCGGCTCGACGGAGCTGATCTGGGTCGAGATCGACGGATCGGCCGAGGACGGCGCGGCGCCGATGCGCCCGCGGATCGCGGACTGGATATCGCTGCCCCACGGGGTGGTGACGCTGGCCGAAAAATATGGCGGCGAGGATGTGTCGGAGGATATCTACCGGAAGATGGTCGATGAGGTCGCGGGCCATCTCGAACCCTTCGCGGCGCGCCTGGCGGACTGGCATGAAGAAGCCCGAAACGGCGCGATGCCGCCTTTCCACCTTCTCGGCACGTCCGGCACGGTGACCACCATCGCGGGCGTCATGCTGGACCTCAAGCGATATGACCGCACGGTGGTGGACGGGATATGGCTGTCGCCGGGCGATGTGCACCGGGTGACGCGCGATCTGATCGCGATGGATTATGACAGCCGCGCCGGGCATCCTTGCGTCGGCGAGGAACGGGCCGATCTCGTTCTGGCGGGCTGCGCCATCTTCGAGGCGATCGCCGAGGCCTGGCCGAGCCAGCGCCTACGCGTCGCCGACCGGGGCCTCAGGGAGGGCATATTGCTCTCCATGATGGATGCCGATGCATCGAAGGCGCGGCGGCGGCGCAGGCGACGGCGGCGCAAGCAGAAGGCGAACCGGCAGCAGGCCCCGGCGGCGAAGGCGGCTCGGCCGCTACCGTCGTCCTCGACGCCGTCGCC
>CAYSVF010000381.1:0-3037 GCA_964434415.1 uncultured Parvibaculum sp. | reverse complement strand
CAGGAGCCCATGGAGATGACGTAACGCGGCTCCGGCATCTGGTCGTAAACCTTGCGAAGCGCAGGCGCCATCTTGTTGGTCAGCGTGCCGGCGACGATCATCACGTCGGACTGGCGGGGGCTGGCGCGCGGCGCCACGCCGAAACGCTCGACGTCGTAGCGCGGCATGGAGACCTGCATCATTTCCACCGCGCAGCAGGCCAGACCGAAAGTCATCCACATCAGCGAGCCGGTGCGCGACCAGTTGATCAGGTCTTCCACCGTGGTGAGGACGAAGCCCTTGTCGGCCAGCTGGTTCGACATCTTCTCCAGGCTGCTGCGATCTTCCGGCCAGGGCGCCTGCCCTTCGACCGCGCTCACCACGCCGGGATTATTGGCAATTACCTTGTCGGGGTTCTCAGTACTCATTCCCACTCCAGAGCGCCTTTGCGCCATTCATAGACGAAGCCGACGGTCAGGACGCCAAGGAAGACGATCATCGACCAGAAGCCGAACAGCCCCACATCGCCGAGCGCGACGGCCCAAGGGAAGAGGAAGGCCACTTCCAGGTCGAAGATGATGAAGAGAATGGCGACGAGATAGTATTTCACGTCGAACTTCATGCGCGCGTCCTCGAACGCATCGAAGCCGCATTCATAGGCTTTGAGCTTTTCGGGATCGGGATCGCTCGGGGCGATCAGGAACGGCGCGACGAGAAGGGCAAGACCGATGACCAGCGAGATGCCCATGAAAATGATGATGGGCAGATATTCGCTTAAGAGCTCTTGCATCCGAAAGTCCTCTCTGGAAGCCCGGGCTGCTCGCTATGGCAACAGCGTCCCTGCGCCGGGCTTCGATCCGCGGCCCGTGGATTTCGCATAAGCGAGTGAGCCGCCTGATTTGGCGCGCAGTATATCCCTCGCTATTGCAGAATCAAATGCTGACTGCAAGCCGTCGACAGGAAAAAACCTAGAAAAACCGGGAAGTTGAGGGAGGTTCGGACGCACTTATATTGCGACTCTTTCGCAATTATTGCATCGCCGCAAAATGCATCTATTCAAGCCGGAAATTTGGCGAGGATGGCGGGAGTGACGGGACTCGAACCCGCGACCTCTGGCGTGACAGGCCAGCGCTCTAACCAACTGAGCTACACCCCCTCTTGCGACCAGCGCCCTCATCAGGGTGCGCGGTTCGTAAGCCACAGGGGTTGATGTGTCAAGCGCAGGATGACGCAAAAACGACAATCAAATCGAAGCGGATGCGAAGCATCGGCTACTACGAGGTTTTCGCCTGAAATGCGGGTAAATTCCGGACGAAGACTTTGCCTTCCATTGGGCCTCTCACCGGACCTCCCACAGGGTCTCGGACTTGCGTTTCGTCCGAGCGATTCTCGCGTCGATGCCCCTCCTCGGCAAACGCAGAAAGAGTCGAATGCAACGAGGCCTGTGTGTGTCATAGGAAAATGCGCGGGCCGCCATCGGGATGCCATCACTCGGCGCCAGCCGGGATGTCGGAGATACGGAAAATGGTGGGCGGTGACAGGCTCGAACTGCCGACCCTCTCGGTGTAAACGAGATGCTCTACCAACTGAGCTAACCGCCCGCTTGCGCAGCCGTTTCCTATCCGATGGGACAGGTCTTGGCAATGTGCCGATTTCCACCTTCACGCCATCGCACACAAATGCGCGACGACCGGGCTTCTAAGATTGCATTCCGCGGCCAAACCCCCATCCTCAGTGTCGACGCCGCCCCACGACGCCCGGACCCTGCGTTTTGACCCGTACTATCGCTCCCTTTCTTGCTCTTCTCAGCGCGACCGCCATCCTGCTTATCGGAAACGGTCTCCTCGGCACGCTGGTGCCCATCCGCGCCGGAATCGACGGTTTCGGCACGCCGACCATCGGCTTCTTCGGCAGTGTCTATTTCGCAGGCTTTCTGGTGGGCTGTGTCGGCACGCCTTATGTCGTGCGCCGCGCGGGCCATATCCGAAGTTTCGCAGCGCTGTGCGCGGCGGCATCCGCCGCGCCGCTCATCCATGCGCTTTTCAGCGACGCATGGTCCTGGTCGGCCATGCGCGGCCTGACCGGCTTCTGCTTTGCCGGGCTCTATATGGTGATCGAAAGCTGGCTCAACGAGCAGGCCACCAACGAGACGCGGGGACGCCTGTTTGCCATCTATCTGGTGGTGAACCTTCTTTCCGTCACCGCGGGACAGCTACTGCTCAACCTGTCGAACCCGGCGGCCTTCGGCCTGTTCGCGCTGTGCTCGATTCTCACCTCGGTGGCGCTCGTTCCCGTGGCGCTGACGACTTCGGTGCAGCCTGCGCCCATCCAGACCGTCACGATCAATCTGAGGCGCCTTTATGCGCTCTCCCCGGTGGGATTGATGGGGTCTTTCGTGATCGGCCTGACCAATGGACCCTTCTGGACGCTGGCGCCGCTCTTCGCAGCCGATTCGGGCCTCAACACGCGCGATATTTCGTTTTTCATGACGGCGGCCATCGTGGGCGGGGCGCTCGCTCAGTTTCCCATCGGCCGCTATTCGGACCGGCTGGACCGGCGCATCGTCATTTTGCTGCTTTGCATCGGTGCGGTTCTGGGCGACATCGCCCTCTTCTACGCTGGCGGCATCGGCTCGATGGAAGCGCTGATGGGCTCGGGATTCGCGTTCGGCGTCTTCAGCCTCACGCTCTATTCGGTGGTCGTCGCCCACATGAACGACCATGCGCAGGAGGAAAGTTTCGTCTCCGTTTCGAGCGGCCTGCTGCTGGTCTATGCCGCGGGCGCCATTATCGGACCGTCGGCGGCCTCGCTGGTCGCACAGCGTTTCGGCATGTCGGCCATCTTCCTGTTCATCGCCGCCATTCACATTGTCTATGCGCTCTTCACGCTGGCGCGGATCCGGTCGCGGCCTGCGCTGACGGAAGAGCAGCGGGGCGAGTTCGTGGCCGTCCCCTTCCCCCAGACCCAGGTGGCCACACCCGAACTGGACCCGCGCTCGGAGGAAGACCCCTCGCAAGCCACCGAGGGAGAGGTATCCGAAGGCGCCAGCGTGCAGCAA
>CAYSVF010000380.1:0-3039 GCA_964434415.1 uncultured Parvibaculum sp. | reverse complement strand
GTCTCGCAGGCCTTGAAGCCCGCTTCCGCCGCCAGATATTTCCCCGCATTGGCCTCCGCGCCGCAGGAAGCGCCGGAATCGTAGAGCGAGGCCGCCTTGAAGACCATCAGATTGGCCGCTTCCAGCTCCGCCCAGCAGGTGGCCAGCGGATGCTGGATCGCCTGGTTCTGGCCGATGGGCCGCCCGAAGACCACCCGGTCGCGCGCATAATCCGTGGCCTTGCGGAGCGCCGCCCGCCCCACGCCCACCGCCTCCGCGCCGATCAGCACACGCTCCGGGTTGAGCCCGTGCAGCAGATATTGGAACCCCTTCCCCTCCTCGCCGATCAGGTCGCCTGCGGGCACACGAAGCCCGTCGAAGAAGACGGCATTGGAGTCGACCGCCTTGCGGCCCATCTTCTCGATCTCGCGCACCTCCGTCGCCCCGCCTCGATCGAGATCGGTATAGAAGAGCGACAGCCCGGCAGTCGGTTTGGCGCATTGCTCCTTGGGCGTAGTGCGCGCCAGCAGCAAAATCTTGTTCGCGGTCTGCGCCGTTGAGGTCCACATCTTCCGCCCATGGACCACATAGTGATCGCCGTCGCGCTCCGCCTTCGTGCTGATGGAGGTCGTGTTGAGCCCGGCATCGGGCTCCGTCACGCCGAAGCAGCAGCGGTCCTCGCCCCGGATGAGCGGCGGCAGATTACGCTCCTTCTGCTCGTCGGTCCCGAAGACGACGAGCGGCATGGGCCCGAAAAGATTGATGTGAATGGCCGACGCCCCGGACAGGCAGGCGCCGGATTCCGCAATGGTCTGGGCGATGATGGCGGCCTCGGTCACGCCCTGCCCCGCGCCGCCCAGATGCTCCGGCATGGCAATGCCGAGCCAGCCGCCCGCCGCGATTTCGGTCACGAAATCCTCCGGAAAACCGCCGTCGCGATCATGCGCCAGCCAATAGGCGTCGTCGTAACGCGCGCAAATCCGCCCTACGGCGTCGCGAATCGCCTCCTGTTCGGGCGTGAAGGTGAAATCCATGGGCTTCCTCCCTTTCGGCCTTCTTCCGGGCCATCCCTTTTTTCGTGTCCCTCTTGGAGGCTATAAGGTAGCCACATAAGACAACACAACCGAGGACGAAATGCCGGGACTCTATTTCGAGGAATTCGAGGAAGGCCAGCTCTTCAAGCACGCCATCACCCGCACGGTGACGGAGGCGGACAATACCTTCTTCTCCACCATGACGATGAACCCGGCCGCGCTTCATATCGACCATGATTATGCCGCCCGCGAGACGGAGTTCGGCAAGCCGCTGGTGAACAGCCTGCTGACGCTGGGCATGATGATCGGCATTTCGGTGCATGAGACGACCCATATGACGACCATCGCCAATCTGGGGATGACAGACGTGGTCTTTCCCAAGCCGGTCTTTCACGGCGACACGCTGCGCATCGAAACGAAGGTGATGGGCAAGCGCCGCTCCAAATCGCGGCCCAAGGCAGGCATCGTGACCTTCGAGCACAAGGCCTATAACCAGCACGGCGAGGAAGTCGCCTCCTGCACGCGGCAGGCCTTCATGCACGCCAGGACGGAAGGCGAATAAACGATGCGGTCATGGCTCTTCGTCCCCGGCGACAGCGAGAAGAAGCAATCAAAGGCGCATTTGAGCGGAGCGGATGTGCTGATCCTCGACATGGAGGACTCCGTCGCGCTGTCGAACAAGGAGACCGCCCGCAAGATCACCGCCGACTATCTGGCAAGCGCCGATCGCTCGGGTCCGAAACTCTTCGTGCGCATGAACGCCCTCGATACGCCCTTCTGGGAAGACGACCTCGCCGCCGTCGTGAAGACCAAGCCGGACGGCATCATGGTCCCCAAAACGAAATCCGGCGACTGCATCAAGACCGTCGCCTTCGCCCTCACCGAGCATGAGCAGGAAGCGGGCATCGCCACCGGCACGACGAAGCTCTGCTGTGTGGCGACGGAAACCGCCGCCTCGCTTTTCACCCTCGGTACCTATCAGGACGCATCGCCCCGCCTCTCCATGATGACCTGGGGAGCGGAAGACCTTGCCGCCGATCTCGGCGCGCGATCGAACAAGGACGATGACGGTCTCTATACCGGCCCCTATCGTCTGGCCCGCACACTGACACTCCTGGGCGCGGTGGCCGCGGGCGTCGATCCGGTGGACAGCATCTATGCCGACTTTCGCGACGAAGCGGGTCTCGAGGCCGATACCCGCGCCGCCGCGCGGGACGGCTTTACCGGCAAGATGGCAATCCACCCGGCGCAGGTGCCCATCATCAACCGTGTCTTCACGCCGAGCGAGGAAGACCTCGCCCATGCGCACGCCGTCATCAAGGCATTCGAGGACGCAGGCGATGTCGGCGTCGTCTCGCTTGACGGCGTGATGCTCGACATGCCCCATCTGAAACAGGCGCGCCGCCTCATCGAGCGCGCTTCGCAATCATCCACCTAGAACGGAACACCCCTTGTCGAATCCCTTTGGCCCGTCCCCGACCCAGGAAATTCAGGAACTGCTTCAGGCCCGCAAATTCGCAGAGGCCGATGAAAAAGCGCGGGCGCGTATCGCCTCGAACCCTGACGATCCGGATCTTCACGCCCTGCGCGCCAGCGCATTGCTGCCCCTGGGCAAGTTCGACATCGCCGAAAAGGAATTGCGCAAATGCATCGAGCTGAGGCCGCATGAAGTGACGCCCTGGCTCAATTACGGACGCTTCCTTCAACAGACGAACCGCTGGGGCGATGCGCTGACGCATTACGCCAATGCGGTGCGCAGCTTTCCCGGCGAAGCACGGATCATCGTGACCTTTGGCCAGCTTCTTCAGCGCATGGGAAAATTCGCAGAAGCGGAAGCCGCCTTTCAGAAGGCCGTCGAACTGGAACCCTCCTCGCAAGGCTCCAGCATGCTCGGCATGACGCGGCTTCGGCAGGACCGGGTGGAAGAGGCCATCGCCTGTTTCAACGAGGCGATTTCCATGGATCCGAAGAACGCCGCCGCCTATGGCAATCTCGGGAACGCCGAGCAGAAACGCGAGAACTACGA
>CAYSVF010000379.1:0-3041 GCA_964434415.1 uncultured Parvibaculum sp. | reverse complement strand
TCCGCAAGGTGCCCGTGACCGTGCTGTCGCGCTGCCAGCGTTTCGACCTGCGCCGCCTGTCGGCGGATGAACTGACGGGGCTGCTCACCGGCGTCGCTAAAAAAGAGCAGGTCGAACTGGAAGACGCGGCGGTGAAGATGATCGCCCGCGCCGCCGACGGGTCGGCGCGCGATTCGCTCTCATTGCTCGACCGCGCCATCTCGCATGCCGAAGGTCGCATCGTTGAGGCGGATGTGCGCGACATGCTGGGCCTTGCCGACCGGGCGCGCATCTTCGATCTCTTCGATCTTCTCATGCAGGGCGATATCGCCGGTGCGCTGGACGAGCTGCGCGCGCAATACGATGTCGGCGCCGACCCTGTGGTCGTGCTGTCCGATCTGGCCGATCTGACGCATTGGCTGACGCGGCTCAAACTCGTCGATGGCGCGGGCGATGATCTTGCGATGTCGGAGACCGAACGCGAACGCGGTCGCGCCATGGCGCAGAAACTTCCGATCCGGGTTCTTTCCCGCGTCTGGCAGATGCTTTTGAAGGGCATCACCGAGGTGCAGAACGCCGCGCGTCCCATCGCTGCGGCCGAGATGGTCCTCGTCCGCATTGCCTATGTCTCGGACGGTCCGGGGCCGGAAGATCTTCTCGAACAATTGAAGAGCGGCGGCGCGGTGTCCGTGTCGCGTGGCGCGCCTGCCGGCGGCGGAAACGGAGGCGGCGGTGCCCGGGCCCAATTGCGATCGGTGCAGGGCGGCGGTCAGGCCGTCGCACAGCCGCAGGCGGAATATGTGGAAGCCACGCCCGCCGTCACGCTCGACAGTTTCGAGGCGGTGGTTGCTTATTTCGGCAAGCAGCGCGATATCCGCCTCAAGACCTTTCTGGAATCCGGTGTGCGGCTGGTCAGTTTCGAGCCCGGCCATATCGAAATCAGCCTGCTGGACGAAACGCCCGGCAGCATCGCCAATGAAGTCGCGACCAAGCTGAAAAGCTTTACCGGCCAGCGCTGGGTCGTCTCGCTGGCGCGCGCGGGCGCGACCAATGCGCCGACGCTGCGCGAGCAGGCGCAGACGCGCGAAGAGATGTTGAAAGACGAGGCCCGCAAGGACCCGCTGGTTCAGGCGGCTCTCAACACTTTCCCGGGTGCGGAGATCGTAAGCGTCCGCATGCCCGACATGGAATTGCCGCAAGGCGAAGAGATCATGCCCGCCGATCCGGACGAGGCCCTCGAAGATTTCGACGGTCTGCCCATTGGCGACGATGAAATGGAGTGACGCGTGAAGAACCTTGGCGACATGATGAAGCAGGCCCGCGAGCTGCAGGGCAAGATGGAACAGCTTCAGACCGAGCTTGAAACGCTGGAAGTGCAGGGAAGTGCCGGCGGCGGCATGGTGAATGTCACCATGACGGGCAAGGGCGAGATGACGAAAGTTGCGATCGACCCGAGCCTGATGAAGGAAGGCGAGCGCGAAATTCTCGAAGACCTCATCGTGGCGGCATCTGCCGATGCGAAGGGCAAGGCCGAACGCGCCGCGCAGGAGAAGATGAAGGAGCTGACCGGCGGCCTTCAACTGCCGCCCGGCCTTGGCCTTTGACGGCTGACCGCGCATGAGCGTTGCCGGACCGGAAATCGAAAGACTGATCCAGCTTCTGGCGAAACTGCCGGGGCTCGGACCCCGTTCCGCGCGCCGCGCCGTGCTGCATCTCATCAAGAAAAAGGATGCGCTGCTCATACCGCTTGCCGCCGCCATGGCGGACGCGGCGGAAAAGGCATGTATCTGTTCCACCTGCGGAAATGTCGATACGCGCGACCCCTGCACCATATGCGCGGATCCGCGGCGCGATGCGACCTCGATCTGCGTGGTGGAAGAAGTCGGCGATCTTTGGGCGCTGGAGCGTGCGGGCGCACATCAGGGCGGCTACCATGTTCTGGGCGGCGTGCTGTCCGCGCTGGACGGCGTAGGACCGGATGACCTCAATATCGGCAAGCTCGTCGAGCGCGCTCGCAACGGCGAAGTGAAAGAAATCATCCTCGCCATGAATGCGACCGTCGATGGTCAGGCTACGGCGCATTACATCATGGACCGGCTGGACGGGACGGGGATCTCGATTTCCCGTCTTGCCCATGGCGTCCCTGTGGGCGGCGAACTCGACTATCTTGACGACGGCACGCTGGCCGCCGCCATGAAGTCGAGACGCCCTTTCTGATTTCAGCCTTTCTCCGCTGCGAAATAGGACTTCGTCATGGCGAAGATACCCGGTGCGAGAATGAGCAATCCGATCAGGTTCGGGATCGCCATCATCGCATTCAGCGTATCGGCCAGCAGCCAGACGAATTTGAGGCTGCTTGTTGCGCCGATCGGAATCGCGATCACCCAGAGAATGCGATAGGGCATGATCGCCTTTACGCCGAAGAGGAATTCCACCGCCTTCTCGCCGTAATAGCTCCAGCCTAGCAGCGTGGTGAAGGCGAAGATCGCCAGCGCAACGGCCACGATTTCATTGCCGAAGGAAAAGCTGTGCGCGAAAGCGAGGCTCGTCAGCGCCGCCCCGTTCTCGCCGCTCTGCCAGGCACCCGACGTGATGATGACAAGCCCTGTCATGGTGCAGACGATGATCGTGTCGATGAAAGTGCCGAGCATCGCGATGAGGCCCTGCCGCACAGGATCGTTCGTCCTTGCCGCCGCATGGGCGATGGGCGCACTGCCCAGGCCCGCCTCGTTGGAAAACACACCGCGCGCCACGCCATAGCGGATGGCCATCATCACGGTCGCGCCGGCAAACCCGCCTCCCGCAGCCGCGGGCGTGAAGGCGTGATGGAATACAAGTGACAGCGCACCGGGGATTTCAGCCGCGTTCATGACGAGAATGACGAGGCCCGTGCCGAGATAGGCAACGATCATGGTGGGCACCAGGGCACCTGCCACATCCGCGATGCGGCGAATGCCACCGATCAGGACGAGCCCCACCGCAACCGCGATGACAAGTCCCGTGATCCAGGCCGGAATGCCGAAGCTGGTGCCGAGCGCGTCGGCGACCGAGTTCGCCTGTAC
>CAYSVF010000378.1:0-3045 GCA_964434415.1 uncultured Parvibaculum sp. | reverse complement strand
CACCACGTCGAGGCCGGCCACGGTCGCGCGCCCCGCGGAGGCGCGCACCCTGGTGGTGCAGATCCCGATCGTCGTGGTCTTCCCGGCGCCATTGGGACCCAGCAGCCCGTAGATCCCCCCCGCGGGGATCGCGAGCGACACGCCCGACACGGCGACGGTGCGACAGGTAACGCTGGACGACCGCAAGGCCGTCGTCGCCACGGTAGAACCCAAGCACGACCTGGTGGCGCGGACCCGGATCGCCGGCACCATCGCCTCCCTGAGCGTGCGCGAAGGCGACCTCGTCAAGGCGGGCGATGAAATCGCCCTCGTCACCGATGAAAAGCTCGCTCTTCAGATGCAGGGGCTGGAGCAGCAGGTGGAAGCCCGCAAGGCGGAACTCACCAAGGCGCAACTCGACTATCAGCGCGCGGCCAAACTGCGCCAGTCGGGCACGGTGGCGCAGGCCTATCTGGACAATGCGCGCACGGCGCTGCGCGTCGCCGAACGCAATCTGGACGCTGCCCGCTCGAACCGCGACGTGGTAAAGCAGCAGAGCAAGGAAGGCGCGGTGCTTGCCCCCGGCGACGGCCGCATCCTGACCGTGCCGCTGCAGGAAGGCAGCGTCGTCATGGGCGGCGAAACCGTCGCGACGCTTGCCGCCGACAACTACATCCTGCGCCTGCAACTCCCCGAACGTCATGCGCGCTTCCTGAAGGCGGGCGACACGATTCTGGTCGGCACGCGCGGCATGGATCCCTCTCCGGGCGAGGATGTGCGCGAGGGCCAGGTGACACTCGTCTATCCGGAAATCCGGGATGGCCGCGTGATCGCAGACGTCTCGGTGAAAGACCTTGGCGACTATTTCGTCGGCGAACGCACCCGCGTCTGGGTCGCCACCGGCAAGCGGCAGGCGCTCATCATTCCCGAACGTTTCGTCTATCGCCGCTTCGGCGTCAGCTATGTCACGCTGGCCGACGGTACGGAAATCGTGGTGCAGGTCGGCGAGCCCGCGGGCACCGCCCCCACCGGCGCAACGGGAGAAAAGGAAATCGAAATCCTTGCCGGGCTGAAGGCCGGGGACAAGGTGACGATGCCGCCGCTCTCCGCCGCTAATGATGAGACGGGTGAGCGCTCATGAAGCTTGGTATCTCCGGGACGCTGACACGTACCTTCATTCAGTCGCCGCTGACGCCGCTCCTGCTCATCGCCTCGCTGGTGGTGGGCAGCGTCGCGCTCATCTCGCTCCCGCGCGAGGAAGAGCCGCAGATCAGCGTGCCGATGATCGACATCATGGTGTCCACCAACGGCTATCGCGCCCGCGACGCGGTGGAACTCATCACCAAACCGCTGGAAGACATCGTCAAGGGGATCAACGGGGTGGAGCACACCTACTCCACCACCCAGGACGACAATGTGCTGGTGACGGCTCGTTTCCTCGTCGGCACCGATCAGGATACGGCGCTGCTGCGTGTGCATGAAAAGATACGCGCCAATATCGACAGGCTTCCAAAGGGCATTCCCGAGCCCTTCATCGTCGGCCGCGGCATCAACGATGTCGCCATCGTGACGCTGACCCTGACGCCAAAACCGGACGCGGCGAACCGCTGGACCGACAACGGCCTGCACCAGATTGCCCGCGAGCTGCAGCATGAACTGATGAAAGTGGACAATGTCGGCCTCACCTACATTGTCGGTGGCAGCCCCAACCAGATCCGCATCGAGCCTGACCCCGAGCGGCTTTCGCTTTACGGGATCACGCTCAACCAGCTCGTGGACAAGGTGCAGAATGCCAACCGCACCATGAATGCGGGCGCCTTCACCCAGCTCGACATCACCACACAGGTGACCGCGGGCGAGAGCCTGCAGGGTGTACCCGATATCGGTAATCTCCTGCTCACCTCGCGCGACGGGCGGCCCGTCTATGTGAAGGACGTGGCCGATGTCGTGGTGGGTTCGAGCGAAAGCGATCACCGCGCCTGGCAATTGACGGTGGCCAAGCCTCAGGAAAATGGCGAGACCGAAAGCAGCGGGAACGGGAACGGCAAAACGGAGCTGACCAGCCGCCCCGCCGTCACCATCGCCTTTGCCAAACGCAAGGGCGCCAACGCCGTAACCGTCGCGCATGACCTGTTGCAGCGGCTGGACGTGCTGCAAACACGCCTTATCCCCGGCGATGTGGAAGTGCATGTCACCCGCGACTATGGCGAGACGGCAACCGAAAAGGCCAATGAACTTCTCTTCCACCTCGCACTTGCCACTGTCTCCATCGTGATCCTCATCACGCTGGCGATCGGCTGGCGCGAAGGCGTGGTGGTCTTCGTCATCATTCCGACCACCATCCTGCTCACGCTCTTTGCGTCATGGATGATGGGCTACACCATCAACCGCGTAAGCCTTTTCGCGCTCATCTTCTCCATCGGAATCCTGGTGGACGACGCCATCGTGGTGGTGGAAAACATCATCCGACACTGGAAGATGCGCGGCCAGAAGACGCTGGTGCAGTCGGCGATCGAGGCCGTGGCCGAAGTCGGCAACCCGACCATCATCGCCACGCTCACCATCATCGCGGCGCTCCTGCCCATGATGTTCGTCAGCGGCATGATGGGCCCCTATATGAGCCCGATCCCCGCCAACGCCTCCATGGCGATGATCTTCTCCTTCTTTGTGGCGGTCATCATCACGCCATGGCTCTTGCTGAAGATCGCAGGCAAGCGCTTCGAACATATGCATCATGCCCCCGAAGCGGCCGATGTCGAAGCGCATCACGAACTTGGCAGGCTGGAGCAACTCTACCTCCGCGTCTCCCGGCCTTTGCTGCGCGAACGCAAGACGGCCAGACGCTTCGTCCTCATCATCGGCGGCATCACCGCCGCCGTCTGCGTTCTCTTCGTGACGAAAAACGTGACGGTGAAACTCCTGCCCTTCGACAACAAGTCGGAATTGCAGGTGGTCGTCGACCTGCCCGAAGGCTCCACGCTGGAAGAGACGGACCGTTTCCTCCATGCCACCGCCGACAAGCTGAAGGACCTGCCGGAGCTTACCTCCATCCAGGCCTATGCGGGC
>CAYSVF010000377.1:0-3052 GCA_964434415.1 uncultured Parvibaculum sp. | reverse complement strand
TCTCGCGATCCTTGGTCAGCTCGTAAAGGCGCTGAACGGCATATTGCGGCTTGATGGTGTCGCCATTCTGCTTGAAGGAGAGCGACTTGCGCTCCCGCCAGACGTCGATCTGCTTCCACCACTCGCCGAGCGCGGCCTTGTCGGGCTGACGCGCCCGCGCCTTCCAGATACGCAGCATGTCTTCCAGGACATGCGCGCAGTCGCCGATGATGCCGACATCGACGCGAACATTCTTGTTGATCGACGAGGCGTCGATATCGACATGGATCTTCTTCGAGTTCGGCGCAAAGGCATCGAGGCGGCCCGTCACGCGGTCGTCGAAACGCGCACCGATATTGATCATGACGTCGCAATCATGCATCGCATTATTGGCTTCGTAGGTGCCATGCATGCCGACCATGCCGAGCCACTGCTTGTCGCTCGCCGGGAAGGCGCCGAGGCCCATCAGCGTCGAGGTGATCGGATAACCGGTCAGCTTGACGAATTCGCGCAGAAGCTGGCTCGCAACCGGGCCGGAATTGATGATGCCACCGCCCGTATAGAAGACGGGCTTCTTGGCATTCGCGATGAGATCGATCGCTTCCTTGATCGCCTCGACATCGCCCTTCACCGTCGGGCGATAGGTGCGATGCGCGACGTTCTTCGGTCCGACATATTCCGCCGACTGGAACTGAACATCCTTCGGAATGTCGATGACGACCGGCCCCGGCCGGCCGTTCGTCGCGACATAGAAAGCCTCATGCATGACGCGCGTCAGCTCCTCCGGCGACTTCACCAGCCAGTTATGCTTGGTGCAATGGCGCGTGATGCCGACCGTGTCCGCTTCCTGGAAAGCGTCCGAGCCGATGAGATGCGTCGCGACCTGCCCCGTCAGACAGACGATCGGAATGGAATCCATCAGCGCATCGGTCAGCCCCGTCACGGCATTGGTCGCGCCGGGACCCGACGTCACCAGAACGACGCCCGGCTTGCCCGTGGAACGCGCATAGCCTTCCGCCGCATGGACGGCGCCCTGCTCGTGCCGGACGAGGATGTGACGGATCTTGTTCTGCTGGAAAAGCGCGTCATAGATCGGAAGCACCGCGCCCCCGGGGTAGCCGAAAATCGTGTCTACGCCCTGATCGACCAGCGACTTGATGACGATTTCTGCGCCAGTCATCTCGTTTTCGGCCATGGGTCGGGTCCTTACGTCCTGAAGGTTATCAATCGCAGTAAACAACAACGCGGCCTCGCGCCCGGCCCGTTCTCAAAGCCCCGTTCAGTCCTGAAAAGAGCGAAAAACCGGCCACCGGCACGCAATGCCGCGTGAAAGCGGGCGCAAACTAGCCCCGCCTCATGCCCCGGTCAAGCCAAAATCGTCAATTAATGAAAAGAAACTCGCTTCAAGGCTTTCCAAATCTTGCGCAATGAGCCTATTCCACGAAATCATTTGCGTCCGGAACCAGGTTTCCTGCCGTTTTGCGTAGCGGCGGGACTCTGCCTGGCCGAGCAGAACGGCTTCCTCCAGCGAAATTTCGCCGCGCAGATGGGCCATAAGCGGCCGTAGCCCCAGCGCCTTCATCAGCGGCAGCGAAGGATCGAGACCGAGCGCCATCAGCGCCTCGACCTCATCGAGCGCCCCCTCCCGGACCATGTGCCGGAAACGGAAATCGATCCGCCGGTAGAGAAAATCCCGCGAGGGCGCGAGCACCGCCTTCAGGAAATCCCCCGCGACCAGCGGCTCAGGCGGCAGCGCATGCCACGTGCTCAGGGGCTTGCCCGTCGCCCGCTTCACCTCGATGCCCCGTGCAATGCGCTGCTTGTCCGACGGTGCGATCGCTTCGGCCAGTTTCGGATCGGCGGCCCGCAGCAGCTTGTGCGCCCCGGGCCCCGCCTGTGCCACCTCCGCCCGGACCGCGGCGGTGATCTCCGCCGGGATATCGGGGATGGGCGACAGCCCGTCCACCAGCGCACGGAAATAGAGCCCTGTCCCCCCGACAAGGATGGGAATACGGCCCCTCGCCTCGATTTCCTGCATGGCGCGCGCGGCATGAGCTGCCCATATCCCCGCCGAACAGGCCTCGGCCGCGCTCATGAAGCCGTAAAGGTGATGCGGCACACGCGCCTCATCCCCCTCACACGGCCGTGCGGTGAGAACGCGCAGCTCCCGATAGACCTGCATGGAATCGGCATTGACGATCTCGCCGCCCACCTGCTCGGCCAGTTTCATGGCTAGCGCGGACTTGCCGCTGGCGGTTGGCCCTGCAATAAGGACGGCGGTTCTTAGCTTCACCGGCTCTTTTACGGTGTCCTCTGACACGGCGCACTCTGCACGAAGATTTCTGGAGAACTCTGGTTTGGCGATGAAATACGTCCTGACGCTCATTGGCAACTCGCAAACGCCGCTCGACAAGGTTCATGTCGACACAGCCGCCGCGGCCCTGCCCGGCTCATCGCAGGCCGACTGGCTGAAAGACGGCCATGCTAGCGACCTTCCCTTTGACGCAGACGACATGGCCCATGCCGAGGCCGAGGTCCGCAAGGCACTTCAGGGCGCTCCTATCGACATCGTCGCCCAACCCGCCGAAGGCCGGCGCAAGAAGCTGCTGGTCGCCGATATGGATTCCACCATCATCGAGCAGGAATGCATCGACGAGCTGGCCGCCGAACTCGGCATCAAGGACCGGATTGCCGAAATCACAGAGCGCGCCATGCGCGGCGAGATCGATTTCGAACCCGCCCTGCGCGAGCGCGTCTCGCTGCTGAAGGGCCTTAAAGCGGCCTCCCTTGAATCGGTTTTCGAAAAGCGCATTACCGAAACCCCCGGCGGCCGCCTGCTGACGGCTACCATGCGCGCCCATGGCGCCACCTGCGCGCTTGTTTCCGGCGGCTTCACCTTCTTCACCCACCGCGTCGCAAAGGCGGTCGGCTTCGATCACAACCAGGCGAACGAACTCATTTTCGAAAACGACCTGCTGACGGGCGAGGTGGGCGAACCCATTCTGGGCCGACAGGCAAAGATCGACGCGCTGGTGCATTTCCGCTCAACGCTCGGCCTCGCCCGGCACGAAAC
>CAYSVF010000376.1:0-3062 GCA_964434415.1 uncultured Parvibaculum sp. | reverse complement strand
GCGCAGGAAACTTAAATTGCTGGTAACGGCCAGATCCGCAAACCCTCTCATGCGAACACCCCGTGCAGATACCACCGCGGTTCTTCCTCGTCGCGCGTATAAAGCCCATCGCGATAAAGCCAGAAGCGGCGGCCCTCTCCGTCTTCCACCCGGTAGTAATCGCGCGTGCGCCCTCCCCCCTTTTCGCGGCGCCACCATTCCGGCGCGATGCGCTCCGGCCCTTCCGCCCGCGCGACCCGATAGGTCACGCGCCGCCAGCGAAAGATGCGCGGCGGCCCTTCCGGCACTTCGGCCACCACCGCCACCGGCTCCGCCGCGCGCAACAGCCTCAAGGGCCGCGACACGCCCTCCGGCAGATGCGCCGCCTCCCGCGCCCACCCCTCGAGAGCGGGCGACATGCCCCGCATGGCCGGCACGGATGCGACGGCGCGCTCGGGAATATGGCTCGCCCTCGGCTCCGCCCGCGCGATGCGCGCCGGCCCCAGCCGGTTGCCCAGCCGGTCGATCAGCATGGCAAGGTCCTGCGCCTGGCCCCCCTCGCCCGCCAGCCCCTCCTGCGACGGCGCGAGATCGTCCACCGCCAGACAGGCAAGGCTCATCGCCTCGATGCCGAACCCCGCATCGAAATCGTCTCCCGCCCCGCCGAGCTTTTCGCGAAACAGCCGCGCCACATGCCGCGCCTCATGGCTGGGCGCGCTCGTGCCCGCATGAAGCTCGCGCACCTCGCCATCGACGCGATAAAGAGACAGCCGCAGCCGCCGCGCGCCCTTATGCTCCCCGGCCAGCAGCGAACAGATATCGCCCGCAAGGCGCATCACCGCCTCTTCCACATGTTCCAGCCGCGCTATCGGCTCGGCAAAATGAAGCCGCGTGCGAAACGGCACATGCGGCAGCGAGGGCGATATCGGTTCGGGCGCATGGCCCAGCGCCTCGTCGAGCCGCCGCGCAAGCAACGGCCCGAACCGCGCCGTCAGCGGCCCGCGCGGCTTGTCATAGAGATCGCCCACCCGCCTGAGCCCCAGCCGGGCGAGCCCGTCCGCCACATTGGACGGCAGCCGCAGGGCCGCGACCGGCAGGGACGCCAATGCCTGCCGCTCGCCGCCCGGCGGCAGCACCTTCAGAACGTCGCGGCCATAACGTGCCAGCGCCCAGGCCGCGCCCGGCGTGGACGCGACAGCCGCCCGCACCCCGAAGCCGAACCGCCCGAACCGCGTCGCGATCTCGTCAAGCAGCGCCTCTTCGCCGCCGAAAAGATGCGCACACCCGCTGATGTCGAGCAGCACGCCGTCCGGTTCGTCATGCGCATCGCCCACCGGGTCCGCCACGCTCCAGGGCGTATAGCGTCCGCACCAGCGCGCCAGCTTGTCGAGCGCGGCCCGGTCCGCTTCCGGCGCGGCATCGTAAACCCCGACGGAAGGACAAAGCGCCGTCGCATCCGGCACGAGCTGGCCGGGCGTGATCCCCGCCGCCCGGGCGGCGCCGTTGCAGGCCGTCACCCGCATCCCCCCCGCCCCCGGCGCGGCAAGAGCCATGGCGGTATCCGACGCCCCGGGCCCCGCCGGAGGCGCGCCGCGACCATTGGCCGCCGCGGCCTCCGCATGACCGCGCACGCCATGGTTGCGCCTTTCCCGCAGAAAGCGTTCCATCGGCCAGTCCGGCAAAAAAAGCGAGGCAATGCGCCGTTTTTCGGTCATCACAGCTGAATGTATAATAGAACAAAAAGAGAACAACATTCTGACTCGAGACCCGCCCCGACGCGAGTCGAATCGACGCGGCCCGAAAGAATTGCCGCGCTTTCGACATCTTTATGGTTAGCCTGTAGCCAACCACTGACGGGAGCTTCGACGATGAAAAGCCTGCGCATTCCGCTTGCCGTAGCCATGCTCGCCCTGCCCGCTCTCGGGCTGACCGCCTGCGCGAATACGGAGGAACGGCAAGCTCAGCAAAGACTGGAAGACCGGCAGAACTGCAAGGAACTCGGCTTCAAGGAAGGCAGCGAGGAATTCGGCAATTGCATCCTGAAGATGCGGGAAATCCGGGCGCGCAAGGAAATGAACGACAATCCCAATTTCGGGTTCGGTCTCGGCGTCGGGATCGGCCTTTAGAATGCGCCTTTGGTCATGAGTGAGGTGAGGTCGGTTCCATGAAACGCATGATGAAACCTCTTTTTCTGGCGTTCGCCCTTTCGCTTCCGCTTTTCGCCGCCGCCTGCACGACGCCGGGCGAGGAAGCCGCGCAGGCTCAGGCCCGGCTCGCAGCCGACAAGGCGGAATGTGCGCGCCTCGGCTTCAAGGAGGGGACGGACGATTTCAGCAATTGCCTGCTGAAGCTGAGAGAGATCCGCGCCATCAAGGCGGAAACCCGCTCGCGCGAACTCGACCGTATGAACCGCCCCTGGTGGCCCTATTACGGCCCCGGCTACCCGCCCTATTATTGGCGGTGACCGGCGGCTCATCTCCCTGCAACATCGTCCCAGTGTCGTCATCCCTGCGTCGTCATGCTCCGCCATCCTTGAGTGTAAAGGTGGGCGGGGCATCCACGTCTTTCTTTCACGGCGTCAAAGACATGGGTGGCCCGAACAAGTCGGGCCATGACGAAAAAGCGTAATCCGCCTCACCCCGTCCGCCGCAGGGCCGGCGCCTCGCCCATATCCTCCGCAGACGGAACATGCTCCTCCGCCCCGCCTCTCACCTCGAACGCGCATTCCGCTGCCCGCCAGCGCAGCAGCCATGACGCAGGCGCCCCGCCTCTCGCTTTCCGAAGACGCACCTGCCAGACCGGGTCGCCGACGAGCCCCGGAAAACCGCTCCCGAAAAAATCCCGATCAGCCTCCATATGGCCCGGTGACGGTCCGACCGCCCAGCGCGTCGTGGCCGCGCTCGCCCCGCCCTCGCCTTCCTGCCGGTGCCCGGTAAAAAGCAGCACGGGCGTGCCCGTTTCCTCCGCCGCCAGTTGCAGCCGTCGCGTCGCCGTCAGGTCGAGCACCGACGACCGGCCGTCGATCTCGCCGACCACGCCTGAAAGCACGCCCGCCCTCAGCGCCTCCTCGATCACCCATAAAA
>CAYSVF010000375.1:0-3071 GCA_964434415.1 uncultured Parvibaculum sp. | reverse complement strand
CGAAACTGGCCATGCAGGCCGGCGCGGATGCGGTTTACATGACGGGCTTCGGCGTGTCGGGCTCGACATTGGGTCTGCCGGATATCGGGCTGATGAGTGCCAGCGAGATGGTGTCCCGCGTGGCCGCACTGGCCGAAGCCTGTGCCCCCGTGCCGCTCTTTGCCGATGGCGACAATGGTCATGGCGGCCCGCTCAATGCGGCGCGCCTCACGCGCGCTTACGAACATGCGGGCGCGGCCTGCATCCAGATTGAGGACCAGGTCTTCCCCAAGCGCTGCGGCCATATGGAAGGCAAGGAAGTGATTGGGCGCGAGGACGCTGCCGCCAAGATCCGCGCCTGCGTGGAAGCACGGTCGAGTGCCGCCTTCAAGGTGATGGCGCGCACCGATGCTCGCGCGACGCATGATCTCGATGAGGCACTCCGGCGCGGCGAGGCCTTCCTTGAAGCGGGCGCGGACCTTCTCTTCATCGAGGCCCCGCAAACGGAAGCGGAAATGACCAGGGTCTGCGAGACCTTCAAGGGAGTGCCGCTGGTCGCCAATATGGTGGAAGACGGCAAGACGCCTTATCTTCCCGCCCGCGATCTGGAGGCGCTGGGCTTCAAGCTGGCGATCTATCCTGTGGCGGCACTTCTGGCCGTGACGGCGAGGCTGCAATCGGTCTATGCAACGCTTCTCAAAGGGGAGGGGCTGCCGCAAGGGAGCGAGCGGGTCACCTTCCAGCGCTATAACGAGCTGATCGGCCTGCCCGAAATGCTGGCCGAGGCGGCGAAACTCGCCACCGAAGAATAAGACGAGGAGACGGTATGCCGAGCTGGGCCAATATCATGAAGCGGATCGCGGCGGGGGAGACGGAAAAGGCCCCGCCCCATGTGACGGCCCTCAATCTCTATTCGGGCGAGCTCACGGTGCTGGAGCCGGGCCGCATCCGCTTCGACTGGCCGGTGAACCCGGATTACATGAACCCGGTGGCCGTTTTCGGCGGCTATCTGGCGACGCTGGCCGACCAGACCTGTTCTTTCGCCCTGATGAGCATGCTGGAGGACGACAGGAACTTTACCACCGCCGACCTCCAGATGCACTTCTTCCGGCCCGTGACCGGCGGCACGATCCATTGCGAGGGCCATGTCTTCAACAAGTCGAAGAACCAGGCCTATGTGGAGGCCGTCTTCACCAATGACGAGGGCAAGATGTGCCTGAAGGCGCGGGCGGTGGAGAAGATCATCCCTGCCTGAAGGATCGGTCCTATAACCGTCATCATCGGAATGACCCGGCTTGTCCGGGTCACCCACGCCTTTCTTCTCGGCCTACCCGCGTCGTCAAGACGTGGATTGCCCGCATGAAGCGGGCCATGACGTGGGGACAGATGGGGCTCTTACTGGACTGTTAGGGGTTCGGCTGCTAGAAACCGGCGCATGACAAAGCTCGTTTCCATAGGGGCGATTGAGGGGCGCAAGCCCTGCATAGCGCCGCGAATTAGCCGCCCGGCGTGCTTCTAGGCGCCCCCATGACGAGGGGCCGGGGCACGGACCGGGACCCATCCTGAGCATTCGCGCGAACCCCGAACTTTCCGAGACCCCTCATGTCATCTGAAACGAAATCCGATTCCACGACCGAAAACGAAGAGACCGGCCGCGATTATCGCGAGACGCTCTTCCTGCCCAAAACCGACTTCCCCATGAAGGCGGGCCTGCCCAAGCGCGAGCCGGAATGGCTCGCCCGCTGGGAGAAGATGGACCTCTACAAGCGCTTGCGCGAGGAGTCCAAAGGCCGCGAGACCTTCACCCTGCATGACGGCCCGCCCTACGCCAACGGCAACATTCATATCGGCCATGCCCTCAACAAGACGCTGAAGGACATCGTCGTCCGCTCGCAGCAGATGATGGGCAAGGACGCGGCCTACGTGCCCGGCTGGGACTGCCACGGCCTTCCCATCGAATGGAAGATCGAGGAGAAGTACCGCAAGAAGGGCAAGAACAAGGACGAGGTGCCGCCGCTCGAATTCCGCCGCGAATGCCGCGAGTTCGCTCAAAAATGGGTGGATGTGCAGCGCGAGGAGTTCAAGCGTCTCGGCGTGCAGGGCGATTGGGATAATCCCTACCTCACCATGGCCTATGACGCCGAAGCGGTGATCGTGCGCGAGTTCCAGAAATTCCTGATGAACGGCTCGCTCTATCGCGGCTCCAAGCCCGTCATGTGGTCGGTCGTCGAAAAGACCGCGCTGGCGGAAGCGGAAGTCGAATATGCCGACCATGTGTCGCCGACGATCTGGGTGCGCTTTCCCATCGTTTCGCCGCCTGCCGAACTGGACGGCGCGGCGATCGTCATCTGGACGACGACGCCCTGGACCATCCCCGGTAACCGCGCCATCGCCTACTCCGACAAGATCGACTACGGCCTCTATCGCATCGATGCGGTGAATGAAGGCTCGCTGGCGAAACTCGGCGAAAAGATCATTCTCGCCGATGCGCTGGCGCCGGATGTGTTCAAGGCCGCGGGCGTCGAGTCCTGGGAACGCGAACATCATGTCGATGCGGCCATGCTGAAGGGTATGGTCTGCGCACATCCCTTCCACGGGCAGGGCTACGAGTTCGACGTACCGCTGCTGGCGGGCGATCACGTGACGGAGGAGGCCGGTACCGGCTTCGTCCACACTGCGCCGGGGCATGGTCAGGACGACTACATGCTCTGGGTGCAGAATTTCGGCTATAAGGGCATCCCGGAGACGGTGAATGAGGAAGGCACCTATTACGACGACGTGCCGCTCTTCGCCGGGTGCTTCGTGCTGAACCGGCAGGGCAAGGACGGCAACGCCAACAAGACCGTGATGGCGGAGCTTGAAAAGGCGGGCGCGCTGCTCGCCCATGGCAAGCTCACCCATTCCTATCCGCATAGCTGGCGTTCCAAGGCCCCGCTCATCTTCCGCAATACCGCGCAATGGTTCGTCGCCATGGACGCGAAGATCGAGCCTGCGGGCGGCAAGCAGTTGCGAGATGTGGCGCTTGAGGAAATCGACAAGGTGCGCTGGGTGCCCGCGCGCGGGCGCAATCGTATCCACGCCATGGTGGAAGG
>CAYSVF010000374.1:0-3083 GCA_964434415.1 uncultured Parvibaculum sp. | reverse complement strand
ATCTCGAAGACAAGCTCAACCTGATGACGCTGCACAGCGCCAAGGGGCTCGAATTCGAGACTGTCTTCCTCCCCGGCTGGGAGGACGGCCTTTTTCCGCATCAGCGCGCGCTGGACGAAAGCGGTATTGCCGGGCTGGAGGAAGAACGCCGCCTCGCCTATGTCGGCATCACACGGGCCAAACAGCGCGCCTACATCTCCTTTGCGGCGAACCGCCGCATCCATGCGCTGTGGCAATCGGCGCTCCCCTCCCGTTTCGTGGACGAACTGCCGCAGAAGCATGTGGAAGTGACGCAAAGCGCCATGGCGGGCCAGAGCTATCAGAACTACAGCCCCTCGCGCTTTGCACAGGACTTCACGTCGGGCAGCGATTACAACAGCCCCGGCTGGCGCCGCGCCCAGAACAACAGGGAGCGTAGCTCCTCCCGTGCGCCCGACATCGAAGCCCATGCGGAACTCGTCGCCACCAGCGACCCCTCCGCCGAGAGCTACGGTATGGGCGAACGCGTCTTCCACCTGAAATTCGGCTATGGCCATGTGGCCGCCATCGACGGCAACAAGCTGACCGTGGATTTCGACAAGGCGGGACGCAAGAAAGTCATCGACAGTTTCGTGGAGCGCGTCTGAGCGCCGCCTCCTTCCTCGCCCTTATCGAAGAAAGCCCGATGAACCGGAAAATCTCGCACTGGAAAGTGACATTCATCGTGCCGCATACCGCCGCCGATGCCTTTTGCGACGCGCTGGAAAACGCGTTCCGGCCCGAAACCTTCGCCATCACCACCGGCGAGGCGGAGCCGGGCTCGTCGCCCCTCGTGCAAACATCGTCGGAATGGAACGAGGTGGAGGCACGCGGCGCCTGGCGCCTGGAGGCGCTCTACCTGGAAGAGCCCGAGCTCGACGCGATCCGCAATGTGCTGAAACCAGTCGAGGAGGAAACCGGCATCGCCGCCAGCGACCTCTCGGTGGAAGCCGTTCCCGAGGAAGACTGGATCGCCAAATCGCTGGAAGGCCTCCAGCCGGTTCAGGCGGGACGTTTCTTCGTCTATGGCAGCCATGACGCGGACAAGGTGCCCGCCTCGGGTATCCCCATCCTGATCGAGGCGGGCCGTGCCTTCGGCACCGGCCACCACGCAACGACGCAGGGCTGCCTCGAATTCATCGACAGATATCTGAAACGCCGTCGCCCGCTGAACCCGCTCGATCTCGGCACCGGCACGGGCGTCCTTGCCATCGCCATTGCCCGCGTAACGCATGAGCCGGTGCTCGCAAGCGACATCGACCCGGTTTCGGTCAAGGTCACGAAAGACAATGCAAGGCTCAATGGCGTCGGCCCCTTCGTAAAGGCGGTGGCCGCGAAGGGCTTCGACCATCCCGAGATTTCGGCGAACGCGCCTTACGATCTCGTCGTGGCGAATATTCTCGCCCGCCCGCTCGTGAAGCTGATGCCCGGCTTTGCCTGGAACCTTGCCGCGGGCGGCACGCTGATCCTGTCCGGCATCCTGCGCACGCAGGAAAACATGGTGCTTGCCGCCGCCCGCATGCAGGAGATGTATCTCGTCTCCCGCAAGCCCATCGGCGACTGGGTGACGCTGGAACTGCGGGGATAAGGATAGAGCGTCATGGCCGGCTTGTCCGGGGCATGACGTAACGAGGAGTAAACACCCTCCCATTGTCCAAACGCCGTGACGCCCATACATTAGGCTCATGTTCCAGACCTATGACGATGTCGCCAATCCCGCCCTCGGCCCCGAACGCGCCGCGAAGCTCCGCGAGGAACTCAAGCGCCGCGGGCTCGACGGATTTCTCATTCCCCGCGCCGACGAGCATCAGGGCGAATATGTGCCGCCCCATGCCGAACGCCTGCGCTGGCTGACCGGCTTTTCCGGCTCGGCGGGCCTTGCCGTCGTCCTCATCGACAAGGCCGCGATCTTCGTCGACGGACGCTACACGCTGCAGGTCCGCAGCCAGGTGGATGTCGGCACCTTCGAGCCGAAACATCTGATCGAGGAACCGGCGACGCGGTGGATCGAGCAGAACCTGCCGAAAGGCGCAAAGCTGGCCTACGATCCGTGGCTTCACACCATCGACCAGGTGGCGCGCTTCAAGGCGGCGGCGGAAAAGGCCGGCGCGTCTTTCGTGCCGGTCGAAAGCAATCCGCTCGATGCGGTCTGGGAGGACCAGCCCGAACCGCCGACCGCGCAAGTGGTGCCCCACCCGCTCGACTATGCGGGCGAGCCTGCCGCCGACAAGGTGAAGCGGCTGACCGAAGAGCTGATGAATTCCGACGTGGGCGCGGCCGTGCTCACCATGCCGGACAGTATCGCCTGGGCCTTCAACATTCGCGGACAGGACGTCTCCCATACGCCGCTGCCGCTCTCCTTCGCCATCCTGCATGAAGACGGCCATGCCGAGCTCTTCGTGGACGAACGCAAGATCGGCGACGAAACGCGCGCCCATCTCGGCAATATCGTCTCGATCCGCCCGCGCGAGGAACTGGGGCCGGCGCTGGACGAGCTTGGCGCGAAGAAGGCGAAGGTGCTGCTCGATCCGGCGACCTGTTCCGCCTGGATCGCCGACAGGCTCGGCAATGCCGGCGCGGAAATGAAGCGCGGCACCGACCCGTGCGAACTTCCCAAAGCCTGCAAGAATGAAGCGGAGCTGAACGGCGCGCGCGCCGCCCATCGCCGCGACGGCGTCGCGCTGTCGCGTTTCCTCGCCTGGCTCGACGCCAACGCGCCCAAGGGAGGCGTGGACGAGATTGCCGCGTCCAAACAGCTTGAAAACTTCCGCGGCGAGACCGGCCGGCTCAAGGATGTGAGCTTCGACACGATTTCCGGCGCAGGCGCGAACGGTGCCATCGTGCATTACCGCGTCACCACCGACACGAGCCGCAAGCTGAAACCAGGCGAGCTATATCTCGTCGATTCCGGCGCGCAATATCTCGACGGCACCACGGATGTGACGCGCACCGTCTCCATCGGTACGCCCGATGCGGAACAGCGCCAGCGCTTCACGCAAGTGCTGAAAGGCCATATCGGCATCGCCTCGGCGCGTTTTCCGGAGGGAACGACCGGCGCACAGCTC
>CAYSVF010000373.1:0-3090 GCA_964434415.1 uncultured Parvibaculum sp. | reverse complement strand
TCTTCGTCCGGGTCGATCAAAGGGTCGGGTCCGCAGGCGGCCGCAAGGCGTTCGTCATCGTGGATGAGGATGGTGTTTGCCTGGACCTCGATACCCTCATGCTGAAGGGACGCAAGGGCCCGGGAAAAGCTTTCACGCGTGAGCCCCAGTTCGGAGGCGATCAGGCTCTTTTCGTAAGGCAGGGTGACGCGGTTTCCGCCGCCCTGTTTCCGCCGTAGCGCAAGGATGTAGCAGCCAGCGCGCTGCGAAGCCGACCTCAGCTTCAGATTCTTGATCTGACGGACCATACGCCGGAACTGGCCAGCGAGACTGGCAACAAGCGCATGCGACAGGGCGGGATCCTGTTGCAGGGTGCGTCGAAAGGCGTCCGCCTGGATCAACAGGAAGCGCGACGCCTCCTGAACGCGTGCCTGCATGAGATAGGGCGAGTTCGTTACCACGGCGGCGGGAATGATGAGGTCCGGCGGTTCGACCACTTCGATCAGCACCTCCTTTCCCTCGCTTGATCTGCCAAACAGATGGGCCGCCCCCTCAAGAAGAACATGCTGAAATGTGGGCATCGTCCCTTGTTCGAAAAGAACGGTTCCCGCCGGTGCGCTGTGGACGACCGCATGGCGCAGCAGCTCCTCCCGCGCCGGCGACGTCATCTGCGCAAAGAGAGGGAGCTGGTCGATGTCTTCAACAGAAACAGAAACGCTCAATTCGTACCTTTCTCTTTTCGCACGCTGCCGCAGCGGTCAGAATACGCGTGATATAAATCACACGAAAATTTGATTTATATCAAATCAAATGGTGAAATTTGCCTTCCGAGTTGAGTCTCTTCGCGACCGGGCGGCGAGGGTTCCCCCTCGCGCCGGACTTTTCTGGAGGGGAATAATGGCTATCGAAGCGGCGGGCGTCGACCAGGCGCCAGAAGATCCTGTCAGCAATGTCCTGAAATGGGTGTTGCTGGCGGTTGCTGTCATCTGCTTTGGCATACTCGGCTGGGTCACGGTGCTGACCTATAGAGATGCGCCTCCCTTCCCCGACAGTTTTGTGCGTTCTGACGGGACGGTCCTCATGTCCGCCGACGATATTGTCCGTGGCAAGGAAGGCTTCCAGAAGGCCGACCTCATGGATTATGGCAGCCTTTATGGTATGGGCTCCTATTTCGGTGAAGACTACACGGCTGACAACCTGGTCAGGCTCGGAAAGCTGACGGAAGCAAATATCGCGCGGTCCCGCTACGGCCAGGCACTCGATACGCTGCCGACCGCAGAGCGCGCTGCGGTCAAGGCCGAAATGCAGTCCGTGCTGCAGGGCGTCGACCTCACGCAAAAGAAAGTTGTGGTGCCCGATGCGCTGGCCGAAGCGATCACGACGCGGCGTGCGCAGATCACCCAATCCCTCCTCCATCACGATTTCGCGCGAGGCTGGACGCAGGCCTATAGCCTTGACGAGACCAGCGCCGGATATACGGCGGATTTCCTTCTCTATTCCTCGCTGACCACAGTGGCGCGCCGGCCGGGTACGGATGCATCATGGACCCAGAACTGGCCGTTCGAACCGTTGGTAGGTAATACGCCGACGACAAGCACCTTCCGCTGGACCTGGATCAGCTTCTGTTTCACCTTCTTCGCCTTTGGCGTGGTGCTCTTCATCTACGAGCGCTTCCTGAACGATCCGGACAACGCGCCGATGGATCCGGTTCTTGGCGAATTCAAGCCACTGACGCCGAGCCAGCGTCGCGTCTGGAAATATTTCCTCGTCGTCGCGGCTGTGCTTCTGCTGCAGATCCTCGTCGGCTCCATCATGGCGCACTACTACACGGAGCGGGCTGCCTTTTACGGCATTCCCATCGACAAGTATCTGCCGTTCAATTTCCTGCGCGACGTGCATATCCAGGCACCTATTGTCTGGATAGGTGTCTCCTGGATCGCGGCGGCGCTTTTCCTGGCTCCGGCTATCAGCGGGCGGGAAGCAAGAGGGCAGGCTGCTCTGGTCGATATTCTCTTCTGGGTGACGCTTTTCATCGTCGCGGGCGCGCTGATTGGAAATTATCTCGGCATCATGGGGTATATCGACAAGCACTGGTTCTGGTTTGGCAATCAGGGCCTGTCCTACATTCAGCTCGGGCGTGCCTGGCAGATCGGATTTTTTGCCGGGCTGGCAATATGGAGCGTGCTCGTATTCCGCGCCTTATGGCCGACACGCGAGACGTTGTGGGCGGCGACGCGCCAGTTCTGGTCGGGGCGGATCCGGCTCGAGCACCTACTCTGGGCCTCGACCGTCAATATCGCCCTTCTCTACGTCTTCGGCATGATCCCGCTAACCGGAATCGAGAAGTCCTTCACCATTAGTGACTTCTGGCGCTGGTGGGTGGTGCATCTCTGGGTGGAGCAGTCCTTCGAATTCTTTGCCTCCGCCATCAGCGCCTATCTCCTGATGGCCGTCGGTTTGGTCTCTCGCCGGCTTGCTGAGCGTGCGGTTTATTTCGAGTTGATCCTGATCTTCCTTGGCGGCGTGCTTGGGACAGGACATCACCTTTATTGGGCCGGCGAGCCGGGTATGTGGGTCCCGCTTGGCTCGATGTTCTCCTTCATCGAGGTGCTACCACTGGTGCTGCTCATCATCGAGGCAATCCAGCAGCGTCGTCTTATTCAGGCGCATGGCGATTTCAAATACGGGCTCGCCTACACCTATATCATCGGCGCTGCGTTCTGGAATTTCGTCGGAGCAGGCGTTTTCGGTGGTGGCACGCTCAATGCCCCGCTGGTGAACTACTACGAGCATGCGACGTTCCTGACGCTCAACCACGCGCACACCGCCTTGTTCGGCGCATTTGGTCTGCTCGGTATCGGGCTCATCTATTTCTGTCTGAGGTATATTGCCGGTGACGAGCATGCATTTGGAGAGAAGGTCGGCCGCTGGGCGTTCTGGCTTTACAATATCGGTCTCGTTATGTGGATTTTCCTGAACTTCTTCCCTATCGGCTGGCCGCAGCTCGACGCCGTCTACGAGCACGGGCTCGCCTATGCGCGAAGCCAGGAATTCTACGACACAACGCTCTTCTGGCAGTGGATGCGCATGCCGGGCGATATCGTGTTCGCG
>CAYSVF010000372.1:0-3100 GCA_964434415.1 uncultured Parvibaculum sp. | reverse complement strand
GTCCGGTCGGTCGCATCGAGCAGGTCTCTCGGAATGGAGCGTGGGCGATCGGGAAGACGCCAGTCTTCCATCGCGAACACATCGGCGGCGTACCCGGCGAGCCGGCCGGATTTAAGCGCATCGCCGATGGCGAGTTCGTCGGCGACCGATCCGCGTGCCGGATTGATCAGATAGGTTCCCGGCTGCATCTTCGCGATGGCATCCCGGTCGATGAGGCGGTGTGTTTCCTGAACGAGCGGCAGGGCCAGGATGACGATGCGGCTTTCGCGCAGCAGCTCTTCGAGTGAGGTGCCTTCCAAGGTCCCCCATGGATCGACCCGGACCCGATTGACCTGCCGGTCATGGAAAATGACGTTCGTCTCGCAAGCGAGCAGCCGTTTCGCGATGGCGCGGCCGAGGCCGCCCATGCAGACGATGCCGACCGGCGTGCCGGCAAGGCCCAGCCCGTAGAAATGCGGCCGCCAGCCCGCAAAGTTACCGGAGCGCACATAACGGTCTGCCGGCAGCATATGACGAGTGAGCGCGATGATCGCACCGAGCGTTAGATCCGCCGTCGGCCCCTGCAACAGGTCCGGCACATGCGCGACGGTGACGCCACGCCGGATGCAGGCGTCGATATCGAAATTGTCGTACCCCCGGACGGCGCAGGAGACTGTTTGCAGGTTCGGCATCTCCCGCAGCAGCGCATCGTCGACCATGTCGGTCATGAAAGCGAGCAGGCCGTCCGCGTCGGCGCCGCGTTCGAGGATGTCGTCGCGGGACCAGGGCGTGGTGCGGTCCCGATTGGCGATGCAGACGGCGAATTTCTCGATCTCGGCCAGAATGTCGTCGTGAATCCAGTTCGTGATGATAATTTTCGGTTTGTTCTTGGTCATGTTTTCCAGGCGCGTTTGGTCGAAGAGCAGTTCGCGGATTAGTGGAGACGTTTGCGCAGTCGCGCACCGACACCGTCGACGATCGTGACGAGGAGGAGAATGGAGAGGAGGATCGCGGCGACCTCGCGGTACTGCATCAGGCGCAGAGAGGACATCAGCTCAAGGCCGATGCCGCCGGCGCCGACCATGCCCATCACGGTGGAGGCGCGGAAATTGTATTCCCAGCGATAAAGCGTCACATCGGCGATCTGCGGGAAAACCTGCGGCAGGATCGCGTGCTGGATGACCTGGAACGGCGAAGCGCCCGCGGCCTGCGCGGCCTCGATCGGACGGTGATCGACATGTTCGATCGCTTCGGCAAAAAACTTCGCCACCATCCCGATTGAGTGAAAGCCAAGCGCGAGGACGCCCGGCAGGGTGCCGAAGCCGACGGCGGCCACGAAAACGATGCCCATGATGAGTTCGGGAATGGAGCGCAGCACGTTCAGCACAAGGCGGCTCAGCCGATAGACCGCGATATGCGGCGTGGTGTTGCGGGCGGCGAGAAATCCCAGCGGCAGGGAGAAGATCACGGCAAGGGCGGTGCCGGCGATGCTCATCGCCATCGTATCGATGAAGGGCTTCACCCAGTCCCGCCAGTTCGCGAATTTCGGCGGCATCATATCCATGAACAGAATGCCGATCGCCTCCGGCGCTTCGATCAGCCGGTTCAGGTTCAGCATGCCGGTGGTTTGCGCGCTGAGTACGACGAAAAGAGCGATGACGCCGAGAACGAGCAGGTTTCGACGTCCCTGACGCGTCTCTTCGCGCAGGACGGCATCATAGTCGATGAGGGGTTCGGTAGCCGATGTCATGATGCGTCACTCTCGTTGAAAAAAAGGTCCGGCGGGCTATTGCGACCCGCCGGACTGTCGGCCCGGTCAGAGACCGAGCTTCGCCTGAAGATCGCGGACGACGTCGTAATCGGCGTCGCTCACCGGTGCGAAGCCGTCGGCCTTGAAGGCCTTGAGAACCTCCTTGTCCTTCATGTCGAGGAAGGCAGCGCGGATCTTGTCCTTGAGTTCCGGTGCGAGGTCGCTGCGCATCGTCCAGGGATATTGCGGGAAAGGCTTGGAGACCTGCAGGACGGTCACCTTGGTCTCGTCAATGATCCCGCGCTTGACGAGGCTCTTGAAGATGGGCTGGCTGAGGCCGCCGGCCTGGGCCTTGCCGTTCTGCACGGCGACGGCGACGGCGTCATGCGCGCCGAGGAAGTGTTCCTCGTAGTCCTTTTTCTCGGTGAGACCGTTGGCCCGCAGGATCGACTTCGGAATGAGATGGCTCGAGGTCGAGGCGGTGTCGCCCCAGGCGACATCCTTGCCCGCGACCTGATCGATGGAGGTGACGCCTGCTTCGGTGTTGCCGATGAGGACGGAATGATAGGTCGGCGAACCGCCTTTGAGGCGCGCCGCGAAAGGTTCGATGTCGCTCCTGGATTCGGCAAGCGTATAGGAAAGCGGGCCGAAATAGCCGAGTTCGAGCCGCCCGAAACGCATCGCCTCGATCATCGAGGAATAGTCGGTCGTGACGACGAGTTCGACTTTCTTGTCCAGCTTCTCCTCAAGATAGTCCTTCAGGGGCTGGTTCTTCTTGATGATGGTTGCCGCGTCTTCGTCGGGCAGAAGGGCGATGCGGAGCGTGTCCGGATTGGCTTCGGCGGCGTGGGATACGCTGCCGAAGAGGGCGCTCGCGCCGAGAACGAGCGATGCGCAGAAAGTGGCAATCTTCTTCATCATGCTACCTGTTGGTTAGGCGGTAAGTGGGATCGGGTTCCAGCTGGAGTCATCTTCGACCGCGCTTTCGGGTTCCGGGTCGTCCGGAGCCCCCAGCCGGTCGTAGATCTGGTCGAGCGCACTTTCGTCGAGCTGCTGCGGTGCGCCGTCGAAGACAATCCTGCCCTCGCGCATACCGATGATGCGGTCGGCGAATGTGCGGGCAAGCTCGATCTGGTGAAGGCTCACAAGCGCGGTGATGCCGTCCTGCTTGCATACCGTGCGCAGCAAGGTCAGCACGCGATGGGCGGTGGCCGGGTCGAGGCTTGCCACCGGTTCGTCGGCGATCAGGAATTCGGGCCGCTGGGCAAGGGCGCGCGCAATGCCGACACGCTGCTGCTGTCCGCCGCTCAGTTGATCGGCGCGCTTCAGAACGAACTCGCCGAGGCCGACGCGTTCGAGGCAGTCCATCGC
>CAYSVF010000371.1:0-3101 GCA_964434415.1 uncultured Parvibaculum sp. | reverse complement strand
TTACCGAAGACATGATGATCGACATTGCCCAGGTCGCAGGCAAGGTCAAGCAATCCTCCGTGCGCAAGATCGGCGAACTGGTGAACAACCACCCGGATGAATCGCTCTCGATCCTGCGTACCTGGCTGCACGAACCCGCTTGAGGAGTAGGCTGAATGGCCACGACTGTTGCAAAGATCAAAGAAGAAAAGCAGCTGACCGGCGCCCAGAAGGCCGCGATCTTCATGCTGGCCCTTGGCGCGGAAGACGCAGCCTCCCTGTGGGAGATGTTCGACGATGATGAAATTCGCGAACTCTCCACCACCATGTCCACGCTGGGCACCATTCAGGCCAATCACGTCGAGAAGCTGCTGGTCGAATTCGCCTCCAAGATCTCCGGCACGGGCGCGCTGGTGGGCTCGTATGAATCGACCGAACGCCTGCTGTTGAAATTCCTGCCCGAGGAACGCGTCACCAACGTCATGGACGAAATCCGCGGCCCGGCAGGCCGTACCATGTGGGAAAAGCTCGGCAATGTGCACGAGACCGTGCTCGCCAGCTATCTGAAGAACGAATATCCACAGACCGTCGCCGTCGTCCTCTCCAAGATCCGCACCGAGCATGCCGCACGCGTCCTGACCTGCCTGCCGGAAGATTTCGCTCTCGAAGTCGTCACCCGCATGCTGCGCATGGAATCGGTGCAGAAGGAAATCCTCGACAAGGTCGAAAAGACGCTGCGTTCGGAGTTCATGTCGAACCTGTCGCGCACCAACCGGCGCGACTCCCATGAGCTGATGGCCGAAATCTTCAACAATTTCGACCGCCAGACCGAAACCCGCTTCCTCGCCATGCTGGAAGAGCGTGCAGCGCCCAGCGCCGAGAAGATCAAGGCGCTGATGTTCACTTTCGAAGACCTCGGCAAGCTCGATCCGGGCGGCATCCAGACGCTCCTTCGTGCCGTGGACAAGAACAAGCTCGGTATCGCGCTCAAGGGGTCCTCCGACACGCTGCGCGACCTCTTCTTCGCCAACATGTCCGAACGCGCCGCCAAGATCCTGCGCGAAGACATGAACCTGATGGGCCCCGTCCGCCTCAAGGATGTCGATGAAGCGCAGACCACCATGGTCAACATCGCAAAGGATCTCGCCAACAAGGGCGAAATCATGCTGGCGACCGACAGTGAGGAAAACGAGCTGATCTACTGATCGGTTTTTGCAGGCACATACCGGAACACATAGAGCAACGCGAAACCCATGAAACAGGCGGTCAAATTCACATTCGACAGACAGTTCGGCGAGGCCCCGGCCTCCGCCGAGCGATCTGTCGAGCCCCGCCCTGCGGATGAGGCGCCGCATACCTATACCGAGGCGGACATCGCCGCCGCGCGCGCGGAAGGCTATGCTCAGGGTTTTGCCGAAGGACAAAAGGACACCGCCGCCAGGGCCGACGAGGACATCACCGCCACGCTCGGCAAGCTCACCGAAAACGCGGCCTCGATCCTCTCCTCGCTCGACGCGATATCGGACGAGCTGAAAACCGATGCCGTGAAGCTCGCCCACGAGACGGCAAAGCGCCTCGCCTCCGCTTCCATCGGCGCGCGCCCCGAAACGGAGATCGAGGCTGTGCTGCAGGAATGCCTGTCGCATCTCAACCGCGAGCCGCACATTCTGCTTCGCATCGCGCCGTCCATGATGGATCGCATGAAGGAAACCGTCGACCGCATGGCGATGGAACGCGGCATGAGCGGACGGATCATTCTGCTGGGCGAGCCCGGCATGGAAGAAGGCGACTGCACGGTCGAATGGGCCGATGGCGGCGTCACCCGGGATTATGACGCGATGCTCGCCCGTATCGATACGGCCATCGCCCGCTACATCGAAACGATCGCCCCCAAACCTGCCGAGACGAACGCGCTCGAAATGCCCGAGCCCGCAGCGTCGACCGGCGAAGCCCGAAGCGCGCCCCATGGCGACGCCTCGGGCGTCTGAACGAATTTTTGAGGAGAGAGAACCATGGCCGACAAGGATGATGAAATGTTCCTCCCCGACCTCACCGAGGCCGACGCGCTGCCGGCCGTCGCACCGGATGCAGAGGAAGAGGAAAGTGCGCCGGAACATCGCACGGCGCACGATCTCGAAGCCGTATTCGACGTGCCGGTGAATGTCTCCGCCGTGCTGGGCAAGACCGACATCGAGGTCTCCAAGCTCCTGAAGCTGGATCGCGGCACGGTGGTCGAGCTTGACCGCAAGGTCGGCGAAGCCATCGACATCTATGTGAACGACCGTCTCGTCGCACGCGGCGAGGTCGTCCTCGTCGAGGACCGGCTGGGCGTCACCATGACCGAGATCATCAAGGGCGGCCTCGCCTGACGGCCATATGATTTGACCGCAACCACAAGAATTCTGGAACGCCGGAGTACACCAAGATGCGCCTTCTGATTGCAGGAACCCTGAACGGCCAGCTCTCGACAGCGACCAAGATCGCCATGTCGAAGGGCGCCAAGGTGACGCATACCGATACGATCGACCAGGCGCTCGAGACGCTGCGCGCGGGCCGTGGCGCCGACCTCGTCATGGTGGACGTCAAGCTGGATATCGAAAACCTCATCGCCCGGCTGGCGGAAGAGCATATCTGCGTGCCCGTCGTCGCCTGCGGCATCGAAAACGATGCGCGCGCCGCGGTGAGCGCGATTCGCGCCGGCGCCAAGGAATATATCCCCTTGCCGCCCGACGCCGATCTCATCGCCGCCGTGCTCGCCGCCGTGTCCGATGATGGTCATGCTCTCATCTACAAGGATGAGCGCATGGGCCAAGTCGTGAAGCTTGCCGATCAGGTGGCGGGCTCGGATGCCAGCATCCTGATCACCGGCGAAAGCGGAACCGGCAAGGAAGTGATGGCGCGCTACATCCACTCCCATTCCCGCCGCAAGGACAAACCCTTCATCTCGGTCAACTGCGCGGCCATTCCGGAAAACCTCTTGGAATCCGAACTCTTCGGTCATGAAAAAGGCGCCTTCACGGGCGCTGTGGCCCGCCGTATCGGCAAATTCGAGGAAGCCGATGGCGGCACGCTGCTGCTCGATGAAATCTCGGAGATGGATGTCAGACTGCAGGCGAAGCTCC
>CAYSVF010000370.1:0-3109 GCA_964434415.1 uncultured Parvibaculum sp. | reverse complement strand
GTCCATGGCACGCGCCAGAACCGGATCGACCTGATAGGTCTCGGCCGGGACCGAGAAACACATATGCAGGAAGTTCTCCGCGTAATCGAGATCGTTGCGCGGATAGACCACCGGCTGGCCGACGGAATATTTGTAGGCCATGGCCGCGATGGTCGGCATCTTGGCGATCATCCGGCGGCTCGCGATCATGCGCTGCATCGGATCGTTGATGTCCGTGCTGTCATGATAGAAGGCCGAAAGGGCGCCCACCATGCCGCACATGATGGCCATGGGATGCGCGTCCCGGCGGAAGCCGCGCAGGAAATAGGTCATCTGTTCATGCACCATGGTGTGCATGGTGATGGCGCGTTCGAATTCCGTGTACTCCGCGTCTGACGGCAGTTCGCCGTTGAGCAGGAGATAGCAGGTCTCGATGAAATTGCCCTTCTCGGCAAGCTGATCGATCGGATAGCCGCGATAGAGAAGGATACCTTCTTCGCCGTCGATGAAGGTGATGTCGGATTCGCAGCTCGCCGTGGAGGTAAAGCCCGGATCGTAGGTGAAACGGCCACTCTGTCCGTAGAGCTTCGAAATGTCGACAACGCTTGGGCCGAGGGATCCGTTATAGACCGGCAGGTCATAGGATTCGCCATCCACCGTGAGCTGGGCGGTGGTCGACGATCCCGCTTTCGTTCCGTGTTGTGTCATAGCTGCCTGTCCTCTTCTGGCTGTGCCGGCCGGGTTTCACCATGCCGGTTCAGGTGTTGAACGTCTATACTACCGGCCCCTGCCGTCCCGAAGGACGCTCAGGCGGCCTGATCCTTGATCCGTCCCAGTGCTTCCTCGCGCCCCAGCGTTGCCAGAACGTCGAAAATCGGCGGTGAAACGGTGGTGCCCGTTACGGCGGCGCGTAGCGGCTGCGCCACCTTTCCGAGCTTGAGTTCTTCTTCTTCCGCGAAAGAGCGCACCGTGGCTTCGACACTGGCGGTTTCCCAGACCTCATTGGCCGAGAGCCGCCCGTGCAGTTTGCCCAGCAGCGACCGCGCGCCCTCATCGAGAAGCTTGGACGCTTTTTCGTCCAGCGAGAGCGGGCGGGTGGCACGGAGAAAGGAAGCCGCGTCGGCCAGTTCGAGCAGCGTCTTGGCGCGCTCCTTGGCCGCGGGCATGACCTGGGCAACCTTCTCGCGGAAGGCCTCGTCGACCTCCCAGCCTTCCAGGCGGTGCATGAGAGACAGCATGTCTTCGGCAAGGCGGGTGTCGTCGGCATGCCGGATATAATGGCCGTTGAGGCTTTCCAGCTTGGCGAAGTCGAAACGCGCCGGCGAGCGGCCCACCGTGTCGAGGCCGAACCATTCGATGGCCTGCTCGGTGGAGAAAATCTCGTCGTCGCCATGGCTCCAGCCCAGCCGCGCGAGATAGTTGCGCATGGCTTCGGGCAGATATCCCATATCGCGATAGGCGTCGACGCCGAGCGCACCGTGCCGTTTGGACAGCTTGGCGCCGTCGGGCCCCAGGATCATCGGCACATGGGCGAATTCCGGAACGTCCCATCCCATGGCCTGATAGATCTGGCTCTGGCGCCCGGCATTGGTCAGGTGGTCGTCGCCGCGAATGACATGGGTGATGCCCATATCGTGGTCGTCCACCACGACGGAAAGATTATAGGTCGGCGACCCGTCGCTACGCAGAATGATGAGGTCGTCGAGCTGGTCGTTCGGGAACCGCACTTCGCCCATCACATGGTCGCGAACGAGCGTTTCGCCTTCATCCGGCGAACGGAAGCGGACGACCGGCTTCACGCCTTCCGGCGCTTCGGACGGATCGCGGTCGCGCCAGCGTCCGTCATAGCGCCAGGGGCGGCCTTCCGCCTTGGCCTTCTCGCGCATCTCGTCCAGCTCTTCCTTGCTGGCATAGCAGTAATAGGCATGCCCCGTTGCCAGAAGCTGCTGCACGACTTCGACATGGCGCTGCTGGCGGGAAAACTGGAAGACGGGTTCCTCGTCCCAGTCCAGACCCAGCCACCGCATGCCTTCGAAAATGGCGGCGATAGCTTCGTCGGTCGAACGCTCGCGATCCGTGTCCTCGATGCGAAGCAGGAACGTGCCCCCGTGATGGCGCGCGAAGAGCCAGTTGAAAAGGGCAGTCCTGCCGCCACCGATGTGCAAAAAGCCCGTCGGTGAGGGGGCGAAACGCGTTATGACTTTTTTCTCTTCCGGCATGCTCTTCCGTCATCCATCCGTTACCGCATCCTGAGGCGGCTAGGCAGGGGAACAGATTGTTGGCAAGCTTTGACCCAAGGTGGGACCTCGCCCGTGGCGCAAATCGGCCTCTGGGTCCGCTGCGGGACGGGGGTGTTCTAGCACATTGCGGCAACGCAGCGTAAGTACGAACTTTTTTCGAAAAACACCTTTGTTTTGAAGGTGTTGGGGACAATTGCACCGCTTGAGCCGCATGTGGAGGGGGCGTCGCCCATGGCATTTACAGCCGGGCAGGGCATGAAACGGCCTTTATTCGGCGCCGGGCGGGGGACGATTCTGCGGGGTTTGTCGGTACTCCAAGCGGGATTTGGCTCCATTTCCCGCAGTTTTGAGGGCGAAACCGACCGCTGGTTTCTCTGGCTCCCCGTGCTTATGGCGTGCGGTATTGCAGCCTATTTCGGCTTGCCGGTCGAACCGCCGCTCTGGCTGCCCCTTGCCGGATTTCCGATTATCGCCTGCGCCCTGTGGGCATTTCGCCGGTCGTCCTGGGTCTTGCTTCTCTTCTGCGTTCTGGGCGCCGTGGCCGCGGGCTTTGCCGCGGCGTCGCTGCGGACGGCGCTGGTGGCGGCGCCGGTCCTGGCGGACGAGACGGCGGGCGAGCTGACGGGAAGGGTTCTCTTTGTCGAGGAGGGAGAGGCCGGAGACCTCACCGTACTGATGACGCCCTCAGCCTTCGCCCGGCTGCCGCCTGAAAAACTGCCTGCCAAAATACGGCTGCGTATTCGGCTGAAAAACGTGGCGCTCCAGCCGGGCGAGAAAATTCGCCTCCGCGCCCGTCTCATGCCGCCGCCGGATCCGGTTTTGCCGGGCGGGTTCGACTATGCGCGTCAGGCCTGGTTCGAAGGCCTCGGGGCGGTCGGCTTTGCCTATAC
>CAYSVF010000369.1:0-3112 GCA_964434415.1 uncultured Parvibaculum sp. | reverse complement strand
AACGCCGGACACACTCTTCGAGGTCGCGGATGGCCTGTCGATCAACTGCGCCTCGACGCCCGAAACCCGGGGGCTGGTGAACGCCGAGCGCCTCGCCCTGCTGCCGGACGATGCGGTGCTGGTCAACACCGCGCGCGGCGACATTGTGGATGACGACGCGCTGATCGCCGGGCTCAAGGCGCGCCGACCGGCTGCCGCGGGGCTCGACGTTTTCAACAATGAGCCGGATTTCCACAAAGGCTATCTCGATCTCCCCAACGCATTCCTGCTACCGCATCTCGGCAGTGCGACGCTCAGCACCCGAACCGCCATGGCCGAACGCGCATTGGACAATCTCGACGCCTTCTTCGCCGGCAAAAGACCCGGCGACCTCGTGACCGCCTGACGAGACATTGAAAGGAAAACGCATGGCCCCCAGAGCCTTCATGTCCTGGAGTTCGGGCAAGGACAGCGCCTTCGCGCTTCACGAAGCCCGCCGCAGCGGCGAGGTCGAGATCGTTGGCTTGCTAACCACGGTGAATGAAGAGTATGAGCGCGTCGCCATGCATGGCGTGCGGGAAAAGCTGCTCGACATGCAGGCCGAGGCGCTCGGCCTGCCGCTTGTAAAGGTGTCCCTGCCCAATCCCTGCACCAACCAAATCTATGAAGAGCGTATGGCAGAGGCCTGCGAAGAAATTCTCCGCCAGGGCATCCGCCACATGGTTTTCGGCGATCTTTACCTGGAAGACATCCGCCAGTACCGCGAAGACCGCCTGAAACCTGTCGGCATCGAGGCCGTCTTCCCGCTCTGGCAACGCAACACGACGGCGCTGGCGCGCGACATGATCGATAGCGGCCTGGTCGCCCATCTCGCCTGCATCGACCCACGGAAGGTGCCCGCGGACTTCGCAGGACGCCGTTTCGATGCTGAGCTGCTGGCGGATCTGCCCGAGGGTGTGGATCCCTGCGGCGAGAACGGAGAGTTCCATACGATCGTGACCGCAGGCCCCATGTTCGAGGCGCCCATAGCGGTTACCAAGGGCGAAACGGTGGAACGCGACGGCTTCCTCTTCACCGACATATTGCCCGCCGCAGCATGAGCAAGTTCTGCCGCCTCCCCCTTATGGCCGGGTAAATTTTGCCGCCCGCCACCTCCGTCTTCGCCGCTTTCCCCACGGAAACCCGTGTGTTTCAGCGTTGGCAAGCTGCTTGCTTCTGACGGATCAGGCTGAAATCCAGGACTGGTCCCGTGGCAACGGTACGCGGGGCCTGATTGGGGGGTACACAAAGATGGCACGAACAAATCATCTGGGGGCTATGGGAAGCTATGCGGCGCCCGAAGTCGTGGCCGAAAGATCCGATTCACTGACCGCGCGTTTTCACGACATGATGTCGGCAAGCTCCTCCAATGGCGCAGATCGCCATTTGATGGAGCGCGCGCTTGCTTATGCGCGGGAAGCGGAAAGCCGCATCATGGAGCTCAATGAGCGCGTCCACCGGCTGGAAGCACTGAGCCAGACCGACGAACTGACCGGCCTTCTCAACCGGCGCGGCTTCCAGGACATCCTTCACCGCAACCTGATGAGCGCAGCGCGCTATCACGAAACCGGCGTCCTCGCCTTTATCGACCTTGACGGCTTCAAGGCGGTGAATGACGAGCATGGCCATGCGGCGGGCGACGAGGTTCTGCGCGCGGTGGGCGCCTATCTCAAGCGAAGCGTCCGCGCGACCGATTTCGCCGCGCGTCTGGGCGGCGACGAATTCGCCCTGATCTTCGTGCGCGCCGACATCCACCCCGCCCGGGAACGCGCCCGCGACATCGTGCGCGGCATCAACTCGCTGAAGGCCGTCTATTCGAACCTCGAACTGCCGGTCAGGGCAAGTCTCGGCACGGCGACTTATCATGGCGAAACGGACGGGCACGAACTCATGGATCGCGCCGACCGCGCCATGTACCGCGCCAAGAAGCAGCGTCCGCGCGTCGTGCCCTTCACCATGCACGAGTGACGCGAACCTCCGGCCTCATGGCTTGCCGTGATGTGCAGATATCGGATGATAGAGTTCCGGCCGCCTGTCTCGGAAAAGGCCCCAGCCAACGCGGCGCTTGCGTATTTCGTCCAGGTCGAATGTCGCCGTAATGACTTCCTGCTTGTCGCGGCTCGCCTCGGCCACGATCTCGCCGGTCGGACCGGCCAGGAAAGACGATCCGTAAAACGTCAGCTCGCAGCCCTCGCCGACTTCCTTCCCGATACGATTCGACGCCACCAGCGGTACGATATTCGCCGCGGCGTGGCCCTGCATGACGCGCTGCCAGTGATCCCGCGAGTCGATGGGCGGCGCCGGCGGCGGTTCCGAGCCGATCGCCGTGGGGTAGAAAAGCGCCTCCGCCCCCTGCACCGCCATGGAACGAGCCGATTCCGGAAACCATTGATCCCAGCAGATCGCCGCGCCGAACCGCCCATAGGCCGTATCCCAGACCTTGAAGCCGGTATCGCCGGGCGAGAAATAATATTTCTCCTGATATCCCGGCCCGTCCGGAATATGGCTCTTGCGATAAAGGCCCAGCACCTCGCCGTCCGCGTCGATCATCACCAGCGAATTGAAATGGGCATGATGGGCCCGCTCGAAGAAGGAAAGCGGCAGGACAACTTTCAGTTCCTTCGCCAGCTCCTGCATGCGCTTGATGAGCTCATGCTCCATCAATTCCGCCGCCAGTTCGAAATGCTCCGGCTTCTGGTCCTTGCAGAAATAAGGCGTCTCGAAAAGCTCCTGCAGGAGGATCGCCTGCGCGCCCTTCTCCGCTGCTTCCCTGACCAGTGAGACAGCGCGATCGATATTTTCGTCCCGCGCCCATGTACAGGCCATCTGCGTGGCCGCGAATGTGACTTGCCGCATGGCCGTCATCCTTGAATGGCTTCGATATGCCCCAAAATATAGGCCTTCGCCGGATCGATGCACAGGCGTCATATTGGCATTCGCGCCCTCGCCGCGCCCGGGCGGCTTCGTTATAAAGGCACCAAGACCACAAATGACAAGGGAGAGAGATATGAGCGGACAGATCGAGGCACGGCTCAAGGAACTGGGGATCGAGCTTCCCAAGGCCTCGGCCCCGGCAGGCAGCTACGTTCCCTTC
>CAYSVF010000368.1:0-3132 GCA_964434415.1 uncultured Parvibaculum sp. | reverse complement strand
TCGCCGGCGCGGCGGCGTTGCCGTCCTGTCTTGTCTGGACGCTTTTTGCCGCGCGGGCAGGGTTTGCCCGTGCGCTCGCCGCGGCGCTCCTCCTGCAATCCATCGGCATCGTGCTGCCCGTCGTGACGGGCAACGGGATCGCCGCTATCGCCTCCGCCATTCTTTTCGGCGGTACCTTCATGGGGATTGCCACGCTCGCCGTCGGCTTCGGGCGCCAGCTCGCGCCGCATGACGCCGCCCGCGCCATCGGTACGCTGACCGCGCTTTTCGGTGTGGGGCAGATCATCGGCCCGCTGGCGGGCAGCTGGCTGGCGCAGATGAGTGGCGGTTTTGCCTGGCCCCTCATGGCCGCGTCCGGCGCGGTCGCGCTTGCAGCCCTTCTGCTTCTGCCTCTTTGCGAATTCTGCTATATGCAGAATCGCGAAGGAGGGGGCCTGTAGCTCAGTTGGTTAGAGCGAACCGCTCATAACGGTTTGGTCGCAGGTTCGAGTCCTGCCGGGCCCACCACCCTTCGCCCTCACCCGTCGTCTTGGCGGGCTTCGGCTGGCTTACGCCACCCGGAGACGGAAGGGAGAAGGGTGTCGCCCGAAGCCTTGGCGAAGGGGGACCGGATGCCTCAAGCAGATAAAAAAAGGCTGCCCCGCGTGAAACGGGACAGCCTTCCTGGTTTTCGGATTAGTCCTCAGAACTTCAGCGAAACCGTCGCCGAGACGCCATAGGCCTTGTAGTTGTCGCGGAAGGCCTCGGTGGTGGCTTCCAGGCGGAAATCCATATTGCCGCCGATGGAGCCGTCCAGGCCTGCGCCGAAGGTGGCGCCGAAATCGTCGCGCGAGACGGTGGCGCCGCTGGTCAACACCACATCCGAGCTTTTGTTCACGTCGAATTCCGCGCGCGCAGAGAGATAGGGCGTCACATGGCCGAAGCTTGTCGGGATTTCATAGCCCGCCTTGCCGCCGACGCGGATCTGGCCGAGATGACGCTTCGATTCCGCCACGGTCAGTGCGCCGATGCCGCTTTCGGTATAGGCGTCCTGCGTTTCCGAGACATAGAGATAGCCCAGCGTTTCCGACAGCCGCCATGCGTCGACATTCTGTTCGGCGACGAGGTTCGCCGCGCCGAACCAGCGCTTGCCGTTCGTGCTGCCGGTCGCGCTCACCGTATGGGTGACGTCGTAATCTGCCCAGCTATGGCCGACCGTCGCGTTGAAGCTCAGCATGTCGTCGATGCGATAGGAGAGATAAGGCGCGATCGTCCACACATTCCCCTTCAGCGTGCCGCTATTGTATTTCGTGTCGATGCGGATGCGCTCATAGGCGCCGGCAAGGCCGAGCGTCAGCTTGTCCGTCAGGTCGATATCGTAGCCGAGCACGGCATTGTAGATATCGCCGTCATAGTTCGCGCCCGTATGGCTGTCGTCGACATGCATCGCACCGGCGTTGAACCAGAGCGTTTCCGCCGCCGCCGCGCCGTCGCCCGCCGCGACGCCTGTCGTTCCGGCGTCGCTGGTCTGCGTGCCCGTGCCGCCCGCGCCGCCCGTCAGATGGTCGGCGATAAAGCCGGCGGTCTGTCCGGCGGCGGCGAGGCCGGCGCCGTCCTGGACGACGGAGCTGGAGCTGTCTGTTTCGATTTTCGGCCGTGCATCGGCTGCGGCCGGGAAGCCGGTCACAAGCAATCCCAGCGCGGCGATCAGCGTGCCGCGCGTCGCATTCGCATATTTCATTGTTCGGTCGTCCCCCAAAAACTTCGAAAGCGTTCCTGCGCTTGGGCTGGAATCGCCATAATGAACCACATTAACATGCTTCCCCCGGCCCGGTAATTTCTTTGGAGCCGGGAAACAGTGGTTTCAGCCGCGGGCGCCCATGTCGCGCAGTTGCTGGTCCGCCCGCCAGGGCTCATCATGTCGCTTCACACGCGTGCCGGAGTTTGCCGATGACGAGTTTGCCCATTGCCGAGAGCTGGTTCGAGACGGAGCGCATAAGCGACGACGTCACGCTGTTGTGGGAGCCGCATGTCGTGCCGCTCATGCGCTGCAATATCTGGCATGTGCGGGGCCGCGACCGCGATCTGATGATCGACACCGGCATGGGGGTCGCCAGCCTCAGGGAAGCGGCGGTTCATCTGCTCGACAAGAAGGTCACCGCCGTTGCGACCCACACCCATATCGATCATGTCGGCGGGCATCACGAATTCGACGACAATCTGGTGCATGAACTGGAGGCGGGCGAGCTCCGCTCGCCGCGCGACCGCGGCACGCTGCGCCTTGCGGACATGAACCCCGCCTATGTCGAAAGCCTGCGCCGCGCGGGCTACGAGCTCGACGGCGATCTGATCACGGCGCTGCCCTATGAAGGCTATGACATCGACGCCTATGAGCTGAAGGGTGCCGTCGTCACGGAAATCGTCACAGAGGGCGATATCGTCGATCTCGGCGACCGGCATTTCGAGGTGCTGCATCTGCCGGGCCATTCGCCGGGCAGTATCGGCCTCTGGGAAGAGGCGACGGGCACGCTCTTTTCAGGCGATGCGATTTACGACGGGCCGCTGCTCGACGAGATCGAGGGGGCCGATATCGGGGTCTATGTCCGCACCATGAAGCGGCTGCGCGAGTTGCCCGTGCGCGTCGTCCATGCGGGTCACGACCCGAGTTTCGGCCGCGAACGGCTTGTCGAGCTGGCCGACGCCTATCTGGCGCGCCGGGGGTGACAATCCGTTTTTCGATGATGCGGCAAGGCCGTTCGCCCGCTAGGCTCGTCTTCCGATTCATCTGGGGAGACGGCTTTCCATGACGCTTCGTGTGGTCGAGGTGACGGCGCCGGAAGGCTATGCCGACACGCTGAAGGCGCTGGCCGAGCAGCAGGAGGCCGACGACGTCTTCGTCGGTCTGGACGGAAGCGTGGAGGAAAGGCGCTGCTTCGTGCGCATCGTCTGCGAGACGAAGCAGGTGCAGGGCTTCACCGATGCCGTGCAGCAGGCCGTGGGGCGGGGCGAGGACTGGCGGGCGGTCGTCCTGCCGGTGGAAGCCATGGTACCCAAGCCCGAGCGGGAGGCGGCGGAGCGGCGCAGCGCCTTTGCGGGCAGCACCGCCAGCCGCGAGGAAATCTACGACGAGGTGGCGCGCGGCGCGGAGCCCGA
>CAYSVF010000367.1:0-3135 GCA_964434415.1 uncultured Parvibaculum sp. | reverse complement strand
GGCGCTTTCCGCGTCGGCCTTGGCGGCCTCGATCTGTTCGGCAATGGTGGCGATGGCCGATTTCTGGGTTTCGAACTGGGCTTCGGCCTCGGCCTTGGCGATTTCGAAGTCGCGCGGCTCGATGGTGGCCAGCACATCGCCCTTATGGACATAGGCGTTGTCGGTCACGTCCACCGAGGCGAGATAGCCGGAGACTTTGGGCGAGATCACCGAGATATCCGCATGCACATAGGCATTGTCGGTACTCTCATAGTAGCGGAAGCTGGTGAACCAGAGGATGGTGTAGACAATGGCGGCAAGGGCGAACAGGCCGCCAAGTCCGGCGAAAATGCGCTGGCGCGTACTCATAGGGGACCTCAAGATCGAACCGGTCGGTCAACAGGCTTGAAATATGTATTGATGCTGGCCATTTTCAATAGAGAAAATAATCGAACCGTTCGGTCATAAAATTTCTGGAAGGAAAAATGTCGAATTTGGACGCCAGTGGGGACGTTATGGAGAGCGATGGCGCGGAAGCCGCCGAGGTGGAATCGGCCAAGCGCACCCAGATTCTCGCGGGCGCACGGCGGGCCTTTCTTGCCAATGGCTATGAGGGCACCAGCATGTCTCTCATTGCGCGCGAGGCGGGTGTCTCCAAGGGCACGCTCTACGTCTATTTTTCCAACAAGGAGGCGCTTTTCGCCGCCGTGACGGAGCGCCAGTGCCATACCCAGGGCGGTACCGCCTTCGAGGTGCTGAACGAGGACGGGCCGGCCAGCGAGATCCTGCCCGCCTTCGGCCGCCATTTCGTGGACTTCATTCTGAGCGAGGCGGCCTGTGCCCTCCGGCGGCTGATTACGGCGGAATCCGGCAAGTTTCCCGAGCTTGGCCATGCCTTTTACGAAAACGGGCCCCGGCGCATGAAAGCGCAGCTTGCCGGCTACCTGAAGCGGCGGGTGGAGGCCGGGGAACTCGATATTCCCGATACCGAGCTGGCCGCGACGCAGTTCATCATGCTGTGCAAGGGCGAATTCGACATGCTGCGGCAGATCAGCGTGATCGACACGGCAACCCCGCAGCGCATCGGCTATACGGTGGATGCCGCCGTGCGGCTTTTCCTTGACGGATACCGCGCGGAGAGGTGAATTCCCCCCGTCTACGAATTGCGTAGAGAAAGACCACAAAAGGACAGCGTTCATCTGATGAAGATGAAGGAACTCGAGAAGGAGACGGGCGTCGGCCGCGAGACGATCCGCTTTTACATCCGCGAAGGCCTGCTGCCCGAGCCCGACCGCCCCAAGCGGAACGTGGCGCGCTACGATCAGGGGCATGTCGAGCGGCTGAAGCTGATCCGTCGACTGCAGACCGAGCGCTTCCTCCCCCTCAGCGTCATCAAGACCATCGTCAGCGCACAGGATGCGCGGCCCCAGCGCGGCATCGAACAGCTGATCGGGCTGGAAAACCTGCTCGGGCCGCTGGTCGCCGATCCGCGCAATCTGGAGCCGCGGCGTTTCGCGGAGGTGCGGGACGCGTCCGGCCTTTCCGAAGACGAGATGCGCCGGCTCGTCGAGATCGGCTTCCTGCATGTGGACGAGCGCGACGGTGAGGAATGGCTCAACAGCCGCAATGCGCGGCTGGTGGAGCTTGTCGCGCAGGGCCGCCGCGAAGGGTTCTCGCCGGAAAACGGCTACGAAGTCGATACCTATGGCCTTTACGCCCAGCTCACCGACGCGCTGGCGCGGCAGGCCGTCGTCACCTTCTACGAGAATATGGGCGACAGGTTCGATCAGGAGAAGGCGGCGGAACTTGCCGCAAGCGGTATCCGGCTCCTCGACGAGATCATGCCGCTCCTGCGCATCGAGAAGATCGTGCGCGAGATCAAGCGTCTCAGCGACGAGGGGCAGCTTCCCGAGGGCTACACCGCCGACCGCTGAGCGGCTTTCCTTTTGCGGTTTGACGAGAGTGCCGACAGCCTTTCCTGCAGAAAAGGTTTCGACTTGCGCGTCGCGTGGGCGAGCAGGCTCGCGCACCAGCCCAGTTTGATCTGGCGGGCCGAATCCTTGTTGTCGAAATAGCCCGACGCCCACATGCCGAGAACGGCCAGAAGCTGGATCATCAGATGCCGGCCGAAATCCTCCGCATCGACAGCTTCGTCCAGTTCGTTGGCGGCGATCGCGTCGGCGATCGCGGCCTGGCTGAGCGCGATCAGCCGCTCGGTATTGCGGATACGGCTATCCGGCTGGTCCGACGACATGATTGCCCAATAGATGTCGCGGTAGAATGTCTCGTCGCTTGCGTAAACCCGTTCCATCCGGTCGATGAGCTGCAGCAGTCTTTCAAGCACGGGACGTGAACTGCTCCCGCCGGTTATGTCGCCAAATCCCCAGGCAACCTCATCCATCAGCGAGATCAGGATTTCGGTTTTCGAGCCGAAAAGATTGTAGGGCGTGCGCAGGCTGACCTCGGCCTCCTCGGCCAGATGGCGCATGGTCAGTTTTTCCATGCCTTCCTGCCGGATGATGCGCTCCGCCGCCATTTTGATCTTCTCGCGGTTTTGCCGCTTGCTCTCTTCTCTCGGATCCATTTGCCGCCTGTTCGCTCCCGCCACGCATGGGGCCCGTCATTCTGACATTATAACACGTTTTACTTTTCAATTGACGTGTTATAACGCGTTGCTATAACACGTTATAGTATTTAGAGAGAATGGATGCGGGGGAGGGGGCGATGAGCGCCAAAGGCAGACTTCATCTGGGCTATAGCGCCGTCGAGATGGCGAAAAGCCCTTATGCGCGCTTCTTCAAACCGGAAATGGCGCCTTTGCCTGCCCATGTGCGCGAGGCCGTCCTGACCGGGCCGGTGGCGCCGGAGCTCATGCCGGGGCTTGAAGCGGCGCCTGCCCTCGTCTCCGCCCGCGACTGGCAGACCGGGACGGCGCTCTCCTTTTGCCCCGATGGCGAGGTGCGCGTCTTCGACCGAACGGACATGCCGAACGTGACGCCCGCCATGTGGGACTGGTGGTTCGCCTGGCATGGCAGCGAAGCGCTGCGCTACAAGCTCTGGCATCCGCGCGCGCATGTCGATGTGGGCTGGAAGGACGGGCGCAGCGACCTTGAGCATTATGTCGGCCGTACATCCCATGTCGTCGAATATATCGGC
>CAYSVF010000366.1:0-3157 GCA_964434415.1 uncultured Parvibaculum sp. | reverse complement strand
CGCAATGACGGATGAACCAAGAACCGCAAACGAAAAACGCCGGCGCCCTTTCGGGAACCGGCGTTTTCAATTCTCTCGATCCGGATGGATCAGAAATCGTCCTTCGGCTTCAGCACCTGACGGCCGCGATACATGCCGCTCTTCAGGTCGACGTGATGCGGACGGTGCAGCTCACCGCTGTCGGGATTTTCGACATAGGCCGGCTGCTTCAGCGCATCGGCCGAACGGCGCATGCCGCGCTTGGACGGGGTTACTTTCCTCTTCGGAACGGCCATGGCTCTAGCTCCAGTTGGTTTAAATCTGTCAAAGGCGGCTCTCAGCGCCGGCCCGAAAACGGGATGGGCCGGTGCGGGCTGCCTGCCTTCGCCAGATTTTGAAATCGGCTTGCCGCGCCCGGAAAACCACTTCCCCCGGGCAATCGGCAATTTGGACGGGCTTATACAGGCAAAAGGGGGCAAAAGTCCATGCCCCCCTGACGCTTCGTCGCTATTTTGCGCAAATCCCGGCCGCGGCCCTCAGTTGAAAGCCACCACGGCGCAATCGGAGCCCGGAATACCGGCCCTTGCACAGGCCGTACGGGCGTCCCGCTCGCTGGCGAAACCGCCCATCCGGACCCTGTGGAAGCGCTCGCCGCCCACATCCGCCTCTTCAATGAAGATCCGCTCATCGCCCTGGAGGTCGGCTTTCTTGCCCGAAAGGGCCAGGTAGCGCCGGGTCGCGGCATCGATGGATTGATAGGAACCGAGCTGCACGTAAAAGCGCGCCGCGCCGGAACGCGGACCCGAAGGCGCGGCAGGCTCCAGGCTCGCCACCTGCACCCCGCGATCCGCGAACGGACGCGCCAGGGGCACGGCCGGCGATGCGTTGATGGACCCGGTAATGAGCCGGTCGTCGGCATCGGCGGCGGCGTCGGGGGCGGCGGCAACGCGCACGGGCTCACGGCGAACGGGCTCGCTGCGAGGACTGGGAGCCGGGCTTGCCGCCCGGGCGGGCCGCCAGGGCCTCGGCTTCGGCAGGACATGGACGTCGGCCACATAGACCGGCACCTCGACCGTGCGCTCCACGAGGCGGTTCATCCCCGCCGTGTCATAGCGCTCTCCCGCCTCATGCGAGGCAGTCTCGCGCTGCCAGACGAAAATCGCGATCAGCATGGCGCCCAGAAACAGCCAGAAGCGTTCGCGCCGAACCTTATCCCGAAACATGATCGAGCCCCCAAATTGCCCATACGCCCCGAAGGGCCATGGCGGGAGACTCGGTCAATATAGTTAATAAAAACTGTATCTTTATAGGACAGATTCACACGGCGGCGAGGTAAGGCCTCAGGCGTTTAGCAGGCTGTCCGCCTCGTGGAAGGGGGCGCCGAGCGCCTCCGCCACTGCCGCATAGGTGAGCTTGCCCTCATAGACATTGAGCCCGGCCTTGAGATGCGGATTGTCGGCGAGCGCCTGACGATACCCCTTGTCGGCCAGCGACAGGGTGAAGGGGAGCGTGGCGTTGTTGAGGGCGAAAGTGGAAGTGCGCGCCACGGCGCCGGGCATATTGGCGACGCAGTAATGCACCACCTCGTCCGTCACATAGGTGGGATCGGCATGGGTGGTGGCATGAGAAGTCTCGAAGCAGCCGCCCTGATCGATGGCGATGTCGACAAGCACGGAGCCCTTCTTCATCTTCTTGACCATCTCTCCGGTGACGAGCTTGGGCGCCGCCGCACCCGGCACCAGCACCGCGCCGATGACGAGATCCGCGCCCAGCACATATTCCTCGATGGCATCCACCGTCGAATAGATGGTGTTGAGCATCGGGCCGAACTGCATGTCGAGCTCGTAGAGGCGGTGCAGATTGATGTCGATTACCGTCACATGCGCCTCGAGCCCCATGGCCATGCGCGCGGCGTTGGTACCAGCCACGCCGCCGCCCAGCACGACGACGCGGCTGGCGGCCACGCCCGGCACGCCACCCAGCAACATGCCGCGACCGCCCTGGGCTATCTCAAGGCAGTGGGCACCGGCCTGAATGGACATGCGGCCCGCCACTTCGGACATGGGCGCAAGGAGAGGAAGACCGCCGCGCGCATCGGTCACCGTTTCATAGGCGATGGCGACGCAACCCGATTCCATCAGCCCGCGGGCCTGCTCGGGATCGGGCGCCAGATGCAGATAGGTGAAGAGAATCTGGCCCTCGCGCAGCATCTTCCATTCGGAAGGCTGCGGCTCCTTCACCTTTACGATCATATCGGCGCGTTCGAAAATCTCGTCCGGCGTCGCGACGATTTCCGCACCGGCCGTTTCATAGTCGCTGTCGAACAGGCCGATGCCGAGCCCGGCATCCTTCTGCACCATGACCTGGTGCCCGTGATGAACGGCTTCGCGCACCGCGGCGGGCGTCATGCCCACACGGTACTCATGGACCTTGATTTCCTTGGGGACACCGATACGCATGAACGTAACCTCTGGGCTCTGGGGTGAGACGGCCTTGATCTGTAACGACGAGGTTACGCGCCTGCACACGGCCCACCAAGATGCCGGGAATACGAAATTTCGTCGTCGCGTTTATGATGTTAAACATTAAGTGCCCTTTCAGGCCCTTTCCGCGCGACCGGGACCTATTTACTAAACACCCCCGGCGGCGGCCGCATCGACCCTGTAACGTCGGCTCCTTGAGGTCCGACACCGCGAGTTCCGACACCATGTCTTCAACGCCCTATCGCTTCGACGAGACGCTCCGCCGCCTTTTGGCCGACAGGCTTGCCGCCTTCCGCCCCGAAAGCCCGACATCGGCGGAGCTGAAACAGGCCGCCGTCGCCATCGCGGTCGCCCCGATGCAAAAAGCCGGGCCCGGCGGCGAAGACGAAGCGGGTTTCCTGCTCACCCGCCGCGTGCCGCGCCTTTCCTCCCATGCCGGCCAATGGGCGCTGCCCGGCGGACGGCTCGACCCCGGCGAAGACGCCGTCGCGGCGGCGCTGCGCGAAATGCGCGAGGAGATCGGCCTCGCCCTGCCGCATGACCATGTGCTGGGACGGCTCGACGCCTATCCCACACGGTCGGGCTACGAGATCACGCCCGTGGTGATCTGGGCGCCGGACCTGTCGGACATGGCGGCGAACCCCTCGGAGGTCGCCTCCATCCATCATTTCGGCTTGAGCGAGTTCGACCGGGAA
>CAYSVF010000365.1:0-3161 GCA_964434415.1 uncultured Parvibaculum sp. | reverse complement strand
ACGCTGAAACTCGGCGAGGACGATGTCGAACGCGCCAAGGCCGCCTCCGCCGCCAAGGTCCAGAGCGGCAAGGCCGGCAAGCTGATCAGCCAGGACGCCGTCCAGATCCACGGCGGCATGGGCATGACCGACGAACTCAACGTCGGCCACTACTTCAAGCGCCTGACCATGATCGACACCCAGTTCGGCAACGTCGACTATCAGCTGAAGCGCTATTCGCAGGCTGCATAAGCACCTCGAAAATTACTTGATGGAAAGGCCGTAACTCCCGTTGCGGCCTTTCTTTTTTGTCCCGAATCTCACGATGTGGACGATATTCGCAATTGAAGTCGCTTGACCTTCCTGTGCAATGTACTTTAATAAACAAAGTACATTGCACAGGAAGGTCAAGCCATGAGTGAAGACCGCGCTCGAGAAGACATCGCCTTCATCCGGAATGCGCTTGAAGGCGGACGGACATACGCCCAGTTTCGCGGCCCCGATATCGCTGTTTGGGGCGCCCTTGTGGCTTTGGGCTATCTCGGCACCTATGCCTTTGTGGAAGGCCTGACGAGCATTCATCCGACCTATGTCTGGTGGACGCTTGTGGCTTTGGGGTGGCTTTTCTCGTCGCGCCATTTCTGGCGTCGTCGGGCCGCTGAATGCGAGGGGGAGGTGCGTAGCGACGCGGCGCGCGTTCTCGGTGCTTTATGGCTTGGTTTCGGTATCACGATGCTCTCTTTTGCACTGCTGAACGCGGTGGCCGCCGACTTGCCGGGCGACATGAATTTGGTGTCGGCGGGGCTGCTTGGCCTTTGCTTCTTTGCAAGTGCCGCGGCAACCGGCATCGACTGGCTGCGCTGGGTCGCGCTGGGCTGGTGGGGCAGCGAATTTCTTTTTGTCGCTGTGGGCGATACGGCGCTCTCGCTGCTGCTGGGGGCGGCGCTGATGCTCGGCCTGCTCAGTCTCCCCGGTCTCTTGCTTTGGCTGCGGCCGTTGTCGTCGCAGGGCCGATAAATGGCTGATTCTGCGCACACTGCGATCGACGAGGTGCTGCAGGGGCGCGTGCGTCTTGCCATCGTCGCCTTCCTCGCGGGCGCCGGCCGTGTCGACTTCAGGACCATACGCGACGCGACTGAGACCACGGACGGCAACGCCAGCGTTCACCTGCGCAAACTGGAAGAGGCCGGCTACGTCTCCATGGAAAAGAAGTTCGTCGGCCGCAAACCGCAAACGAGCTACGCGTTGACAGAGAAGGGCCGGAAAGCGCTTCGCGATTACGTATCCCATCTGGAAGCGCTGCTTCCCGATGCCGGGAACGGCCAGGGGAAAGGCACTGGGAAAGGATAGGGCGATGAAAGAATTTCTGATCGATCTGTTCTCGACGCTGGTTTTCATCACCGTCTTCTTCGCCATCGGCGACATCTATATCGCAACCGGTGTGGCGATCCTTGCCGGCATGGGGCAGATCGCGTTCTTCAAGCTGCGCGGACGGTCGGTCGATGCGATGCAGTGGATGAGCCTTGCGCTCGTCATCGTTTTCGGCGGCGCGACGCTCTATCTGCATGACCCGCGCTTCATCATGGTGAAGCCATCTATCATTCACTTTGCGATCGGCGCCGTCATGTTGCGGCGCGGCTGGATGGGGCGTTATCTGCCGCCGGTCGCGAAGAGCAACCTTTCCCGGTCCATGATCGATGGGTGGGGATATGCCTGGGCGGCGCTGATGTTCGCTCTCGGCATCGCGAATATCGTGATCGCCTTGACCTTCAGTCCGGAAGTCTGGGGTTATTTCATTTCCTTCGGCGCCATCGGCGCGAAGCTCGCCATGTTCGCGATGCAGTATGCGCTGATGCGCGCGACCGTTATCCGCAGTCTTCGGCGGGCGGCGCCCGTGTCGGCGGACTAGGCGGGCGTCTCAGGCGCTCCGGCGGTGGTGGTCCTTGGACTTGATCGCGTCGATGCGCCATGCGGGCAACACGCAATTGGCCCGCGTCCCTTCACCGGGCCGGCTGATGAGGTCGAACCGTCCGCCATGGGCTTCCATCAAGCCACGGACGATGGCAAGGCCGAGGCCAGAGCCCGTGCCGGGCTGGGCGATACCGGAAGCGCCCTGAGTGAAGGCTTCCAGGACCTTGTCGATCTCGCCTTCGGGAATACCCGGCCCCTCGTCCTGCACACCGAAATGAAGATCGCCGGCTTCGTCGATATGGGCGTAGAGATGCACGGTGGAGTGGGCGGGCGAGAACTTGATCGCATTGGTCAGAATGTTGATCCAGATCTGGCGCAAGGTACGTCCGTCCGCGAGGACCGGCGGAAGGTGCGGGGGAATATCTTCCGTGATCTCGATTTTCTGCGCCTGGGCGCGAATGTCCAGAATGCGACGGCTGTCGTCGGCCAGTCCCTGGATGGTTACGGTCTCCTCGCAGATCTCGAAGCGGCCCGCCTCGATACGCGACAGATCCAGCACATCGTTGATCAGGCCGAGCAGGTGCTGGCCGGAGCGGTGGATGTCCTCGGCATAGTCGCGGTAGTTCGTCACGACATGCTTGCCGAGCAATTCGGTGCTCATCATCTCCGAAAAGCCGATGATGGCATTGAGCGGCGTCCGCAGCTCATGGCTCATATTGGCGAGGAATTGCGACTTGGCCCGGTTGGCGTCCTCGGCCTTGGCGCGCGCGCGGTCGGAATCGCGTTTGGCCTGGTAGAGCTCGTCGATCAGCGCGTCCTTGTCTCCCTTCAGCCGGATCGCCTCGACCACCGAGCTGTTGGTCTTGGTCGCGATCCGGACGACCAGTACCGAAAACATCACCAGCATGAAGGCGAAGACCGAATGCGTGATATCGCCATAGAGGAGAAGCCGGGCGGTCAGGGCGAGCACCATGGGCGGCATGCAGACCAGCATCAACGGCCGGTAGGAAGAGTTGATGAGCACGATCGGGACGAGCGCGAGCGCCATCACGCAGAGCAGGTAGGTCTGACGGATCGGATCGTCCGGCACCCAGAAGAACAAGGCGAAGCTTGCAACGGCGGAGGAGTAGCAGAACCCGATAAAAAGGAATTTGCGCCGCCAGTAGCCGATGTCGGAAGGGCCGGGCGTGGTTGCGAGAAACTCCCGGATCGTTCGCAAGCTGTACCAGTTGCACACAAAAGTGAGGGCGACGGGGGTGACGAGCCAGGGC
>CAYSVF010000364.1:0-3163 GCA_964434415.1 uncultured Parvibaculum sp. | reverse complement strand
AGGCCCAGGGCGACAGACTGCCATCGGCCACCGAATAGAGCATCGCAAAGCCCATGCAGGCGATGAGCGTGACCAGCAGCAGAAAGCCCCAGTTGAACTCGATCAGCTTCTCGCCGATGCGCATGTCGCGCCCGCTGGTAAAGCGGCTGAAATCGACCATCAGCCCCTCCCCCGGTTCGGATCCGCATCGGGCGGCATATAGGCCTGGCGCTGCGTGGGGTCGCGCTTCAGCACTTCATACATGATGTCATGCGCGATCGGCGCGGCGACGCCGGATCCCGACCCGCCATGCTCCACCACCACAGCCATGGCGTATTTCGGCGCATGCACCGGCGCAAAACAGATGAAGAGCGCATGGTCTCGCTGCTTCCACCTGAGGTCCTCGTTCTTCAATACACCGCTGGCACGCTCCGCCCGGCTGATGCGGCGCACCTGGGCCGTGCCGGTCTTGCCCGCCATATGCATGCCCTTTTCGGGGATACGCGAGCGCCAGGCCGTGCCGCCTATTTCGTTCATCACGCCGTCCATGCCGCCCTGCGCGATCAGCACGCCCTTGGGATCGACGTCGATCTTCTCGGCCTTGGCAGGGTGGATGATCTCGCCGCCCACAGCGCGCGTGATGCGCGGCGTCACCGCCATGCCGCCATTGGCAAGGCGCGAAACCATGACCGCGAGTTGCAACGGCGAGGCCAGCAGATAGCCCTGCCCGATGCCGGTAATGAGCGTTTCGCCCTGATGCCAGCCCTCGCCCTTGATGGCACGCTTCCAGCCCGGCGTCGGCACGAGCCCCTCCCGCGCGCCGGGAATGTCGAAATCATAGGTCTGACCGAGACCGAAGCGCGTCGCCATCTCGGCGATCTTGTCGATGCCGACGCGTTTGGCGACATCGTAGAAATAGACGTCGCAACTATGTTTGATGGCATCATGCATGTTCATGTTGCCGTGGCCGCCATGCCGCCAGCAATGAAACAGGCTGTCGCCCAGCCGATAATAGCCGGGGCAGTAAACGGTTTCCTTCGGATCGATCCCGGCATCGACGGCGGCCATCGCCACCACAGGCTTGAAGGTCGAACCGGGCGGATAAAGCCCCGCCAGCGCCTTGTTCACGAGCGGCAGATGGATGTTGTCCAGCAGGGCTTTGTAATCCGCCATGCTGTAGCCCATGTTGAACTTGTTGCTGTCGAAAGCAGGCGTCGACACGAAGGACAGCACGTCGCCGGAATGAATATCCATTACCACGGCGCTCGCCGACTCGTCCTTCATGCGGTTCCAGGCGAACTCCTGGATTTCCATATCGAGTGTCAGCACGATTTCCTTACCGGGCTGGCCGGGGTCCTTGCTGAGTTCGCGGATCACCCGACCATAGGCATTCACCTCGACATGGCTTGAGCCCGGCACACCGCGCAGTTCCTTGTCGAAGGTCTTTTCGATGCCCTGCTTGCCGGTACGAAACCCCGGCAGGCGCAGAATGGGTTCGTCCTTGCCCGCGGCCTTGAGTTCCTTTTCCGACACGGCGGAAACATATCCCACCACATGGGCAAGATCTTCGCCGTAAGGATAGTGGCGCGTTTCGCCTACATCGGGCTGCACGCCCGGAAGGTCCGGCTCGTTGACATTCACCCGCGCAAACTGGTCCCAGCTCAGATCTTCCGCCACGGTAATCGGCAGGAAGCGCGGCGAACGCTTCACATCGCGCATGATCTTCTTGCGGTCGTAATCGGTGATCTCGACGATGCGCGAAAGACGGTCCAGCGTCTCCTCGATATTGTCGGTCTGCTCGGGGATCATCACCGCCCGGTAGTTCTGCCGGTTGGAAGCGAGGACGCGGCCGAAACGGTCGACGATCTTGCCGCGCAGCGGCGCGAGCAGGCGGACATTGATGCGGTTTTCATCCGCCAGCATCCGGTACTCGTCGGACTTCAACACCTGCAGATAATACATCCGGCCCGCCAGCGTGGCGAAAGCGAGCGCCTGGATGCCGCCCAGCAGCGCAGCGCGACGAGTGAAGGTCTGGTAGCGTGAGTTGTCGCGATTATCGAACTGCATGGATCGCCCTCCTCACGTTCCGGGCAGGACGCGCGCCTGAATGCGCGTCAGCAAAACGGCGACCAGCGGAAACAACGCAACCGTCATGCCCATGTGCCGGAGTATAGGACTAATGGCGAGCGCCTGACCGAAGAAGAGCGACGCCGCCGCCCAGGCCACCAGTCCCGAAATACCCGCAACCACGCCAAAGCCGGTCCAGAAAACAGAGAACGGCGCATTGATGAGGAAAAAGCGCTGCGTCACGGTTAGCCCATAGGCCAACAGATAGACAAACGCCCAAAGCCCGATCGGCCCGGCGGACAGAAGGTCGAAGATCAGCCCGATCGCAAATACCGCCATGGGCGGCAGCAATTCCGGTCGCGCAACGGCCCAGTAATAGATCGCGATAAAGGCGAACGCCGGCATGACGGAAGATCCGAATATGCGCCCGACTGGCAGGAAAGACAGAAACACAAGTACCAGCGCCACGGCGAAAGGCACCACCGTCATCACGATACGGCCCGCGCGGGCAGCCGGTGTCGGCGTATAGGGATCGAGCCGTGCCATCGCCCTATTCTCCCTGCTCGTTATTGCTGGCTGGTGTGCTGCTCCCCGATGCCGCGGCACTCGCAACCGGCTCGGTTTGATCCTTCAACCCCTCCGGCGGATCCTGCCGCTTCACCTTGCCGGGGAACTGATATTGAAGCACCCGCACGAAATCGAGCCTGTCGCGATAATCCTGCTCTGTATAACCCGCAGCCATTCCCAAGGCCGCAAGCCGCCCCTCAAGACCTTCAACGGATTGGCGACGAAGCTCTGCCGCTTCTGCGCGTTCCACCGGCTCCCGGGCCAGGAGGGGGCCTACGTCATGTCCCCGGACGACGTGGCCGCCAAGATCGAGGCCTGCCTCGACGCGCAGGTGGCGGCGTTGGACAAAGCACCAGCGCCGGAGGGCGAACTCGAGGACTTCTCGTCGCTGCAAGGCGTCGCGGCCCAGTTCTGGAAAGAACACGGCGACGGCCTGCGGCGCGCGCCGGCGCTTGCGGCAGCTTTAAAGGCAGACCGCCCAGAAACCGTCGAGTTGGGCGAGGAACTCTACGCCGAAGAGCACTACTGGTCGCCGGGCACGGTTCAATTC
>CAYSVF010000363.1:0-3176 GCA_964434415.1 uncultured Parvibaculum sp. | reverse complement strand
GGTTGATCCGGTTATGCGATGCGGACCCGACAATCGCGTCTATTTCGCTTCGGAGGTCGTCATAGCGTCCGGCAAGGAGCGCCCGGCGGCCGGGATCGTCGCTGCGCGCGGCATCCGCCGCGAGATCGGCGGCTTCGCGCAGAAGATCGCTCACGGCGTCGATGGCCAGAACGGCGGTTTCCACGGTGGAAAGCGAGGTAGCGATTCGCTGGCCGAGTTCGGCGGCGGAAACGGAGCCGCCATGGCGCGAGGTGCCGCGCAAGGCCCGATCCATGGCCTCCCGCGTCGCCCGGGGCGCTGCCTCGGTCGGCTCGGTTTCTCTGTGCCGCGCCCTGAAGCGCGAGAAAATCTTCATGTCGTCAACTGCCCCTTGAGCAGATTTTCCTGACTGGATTGAACCGCTTTGCGACCCGTTCTACTCAGGAAAATCTGCTCGTCGCTTATCGTTCGCACCGATTCCCGAACCGGCAGGTGCTTCCACCTCACAGGAAAACGGTCTGCCCGCGCACCCTCGCAAAGCCCGGTCCCTGGCGGTGGGAATTCACAGCCGGGAGCCGGAAAAGAGGCTAGCGTGGAGATAGTTGACGAGTGCTAAATGCGGGGTCGTCTTTCTTGCGGTACGCTCACGCCCATGTCCCGGATCCGGCAATTCGCTTTCAAGCGCCTTTTCAGCCCCGCGGCGCGCCTTTACTGGCGGCTGACACGGCCGCTGACAGCGGGGGTGCGGGCGCTTGTCCGCGATGAGGAGGGACGTATCCTTCTGGTCCGCCATACCTATCTCGCGGGCTGGTATCTGCCGGGGGGCGGGGTGGACCGCTCCGAGACCATGCATCAGGCTGTCCGCCGGGAATTGCAGGAAGAAACGGGACTTATCCTGCATGGCCGGGCCCGGCTTATGGGGATTTATGCCAATTTCCGGGAGTTCAAATCGGATCATGTGGCTCTGTTCGACATAGAAAGCGATGCCTGGGAGCGCGGCGCCTGGGCGCCCGACCGGGAGATTGCCGAATGGGATTTCTTCGCGCTGGACCGTTTGCCCGAAGATGTGTCGCCGGGTACGCGGCGGCGGATCGGCGAGGCGGTCGAAGGGATGGAGCCGGACGAGTTCTGGTGATTGGTCGCCGGTTCGGCCATGCTTTACTGAAGAGGAGGAGGTGGAGAATGAGAACGCTGATCGGTATTTTTCTTGCGATGGTCGTTTCGGTATCCGTTATGGCACCGGGGCCGGCGTTTGCGCAGGATGAGGTCGATTGGGCGGCGCTACCGACCGACAAGGCCGAGCTGGATGCCCTCGATACGAAACAATTGCGGATGCTTCGCGCCTCGGTGCGCTATTGCGAGGATTTCGGGCGTGAGAACCATCGCAACACGGCGTGCGTTTTTCTCGATCTCGACCGGTCCGTCAGGCAGTCCGGCGATGCGGCGCTGAAGGCTTATCATTTCGGCATGTCGCGCATGGACCGCTATAGCGAGGCCCGCAATCGCGGTGCGGTTGTGAACCGGCTGCTCCGTATGCGCGAACAGGCGCTTGCGGGCGACTAGCTTTCGAAGCGGTCGCGGTCATGCGGCGCATCGAGGTCGAGCACGGGCCCGGCGGGGATGATGCCTGTCGGGTTGATGTGGCGATGGCTCGCGTAATAGTGCCGCTTGATGTGGCCGATATTGACCGTCTCCTTCACGCCCGGCACCTGATAGAGGTCGCGCAGATAGTTCGACAGATTCGAATAGTCGGCAATGCGGCGGATGTTGCATTTGAAATGGCCGACATAGACGGGATCGAACCGGACCAGCGTCGGGAAGAGCCGCCAATCGGCTTCCGTCGGCCGGTCGCCGGTCAGATAGCGCTGGTGTGACAAACGCTCGTCCAGCCGTTCGAGTTCTTCGAATAGCGCAGTGACGGCTTCTTCATAGGCCTCCTGCGTCGTCGCGAAGCCCGCCTTGTAGACCCCGTTATTGATCTTGTCGTAGATGGACGCGTTCAGCGTATCGATTTCCTCGCGCAGTCCGTCGGGATAGAAGTCGAGATCCGCATTGACGCCTTCCAGCCCGTCGAACGCCGAGTTCAGCATGCGGATGATGTCGGCGGATTCATTGCTGACGATGGTGCCGGTCTCCCTGTCCCAGAGGACGGGCACCGTCACGCGGCCCGAATAGCCGGGGTCGGCGAGCTGGTAGACCTCATAGAGCCGCGTCTTGCCGTTGACCGTATCGGGCGTGGTGTCGTCGTCGCTATTCTTCAGCGTCCAGCCTTCATCCAGCATCAGCGGATCGACCACGTTCAGCGAAATCTTGTCGTCGAGGCCTTTGAGCTTGCGAAAAAGCAGGGTGCGATGCGCCCAGGGGCAGGCGAAGGAGACATAGAGGTGATAGCGACCGGCCTCCGCCTTGAAGCCCTGCTTGCCGGTGGGGCCGGCGCGGCCATCCGCCGTGACCCAGTTGCGAAAGGCGGAGGAGGGACGCTGGAAGCGCCCCTCGCTCGTTTTGGCAATGGTTTCCTCGGTCTTCCATTCGCCGTCGACAAGCTGTCCCATGTCGCGCTCCTGTCTGTCCTGTGCTTCGTTTCAGGTCGTGGCGGGCGGTATGTCCGCCAGCACGATTTCGGCATCTTCCGTGGCCTCGATGACGAGCTTTTCGACATCGCGGATCGCCGCGCCTGCGCGTTCGGGCACCTGCACACCGTTCACGGTCACGCTGCCTTTCGAGGGCACGAGATAGAGATATCGCTCCTTGCCCGTCTCATGGGTCACCGTGTTTCCGGCGGTCAGCGTTGTGCCGAGTATCTCGGCATCCGCCGCGATCCAGAGTGCGTCCGCCGGGGCGTCCGGTTTGCCGCTGGCCAGCCGCGCGAGTTTTCCGTCGCGCGTGCCTTCCGGAAACGCCGCCTGCTCCCAGCGGGGGGCGATGCCGGGGCGGTTGGTTTCGATCCAGATCTGGAAGAGCGTCGTTGCTTCGTCTTCCAGGTTCCATTCCTCGTGCCGCACGCCCTTGCCCGCCGACATCACCTGAACGTCGCCCGCTTTGGTGCGGCCTTCATTGTTCATGTGATCGCGATGGGTGATCGCGCCTTTGCGCACGAAAGTGATGATTTCCATGTCGCGATGGCCATGCGGGGGGAAGCCCGTTTTCGGCGCGATGCGGTCGTCGTTCCAGACGCGCAGCGCACCCCAGCCCATCCG
>CAYSVF010000362.1:662-3203 GCA_964434415.1 uncultured Parvibaculum sp. | reverse complement strand
GGCGCCTTCGTGCTTTCCTGCGTGATCTTCTTCATTCTGACCGCGAAGACCGCCCGGTCGCGCACGCAGATCGCCCGGCTCGTCGGGTTTGCCGCGTTCCTGACCCTGGTGGCGACCGTCGTCATCGGCGCAGCCTTGTCGATACCGGAGGTCTCGGCCCTCTTCGCCGAGCGCTTCTCGCTGGTTCAGGACTATGACGTGACCTCTCAGGGCGGCCGGTTCGAGGGGCAGGCCCGTGCCTTCGAGATGGCGCTGCGCAATCCGTTGGGAATCGGTCCCTCCCAATGGGCGATGATCAACAAGCTCGATACGCATAACGTCTATATTCACCTGCTGATCGCAGGCGGTTTTCTGTCCGGTCTCTGTTTTGTCGGTTTTGTCCTGCTGACGCTGTGGCGCGGCTGGGCGGCGGCGAAACAGGCAGGACCCGCCCAGGGCCTCCTGATCGTCGCCTATTCGGCGCTGGCGGCCCATTTTGCCGAAGGGGTCATCATCGACATCCAGAACTGGCGCCATTTCTATTTGCTGATGGGGATGGTCTGGGGGGGGATTCTGGCCGTGGATGCCGCCCGGGCGGTTCAACGCCGGCAGCCAAGACGGTTCACGCGGGAGATCGAGGTCATCCCGCCGACCCAGCCGGGTTTTAGATAGATCAGAAAGAAGGAAATGTGGAGGCCACGCCCGGAATCGAACCGGGGTATACGGATTTGCAGTCCGCTGCGTCACCACTCCGCCACGTGGCCTCACTCGGAGTGCGCGGATATAGCAAGTCCGCGCCGCCGGCACAATCTCCAATAATGCTGCGACATTAAGGAAGCGTTCCCGAGACAAAATCACCGGCTATGGCTGCCGGGGACCGAATTGAGTTTGTCTCTTTCAGCGACTATAAACGCGCAAGTGCCCTATGATTTGCCTGCGTGCCCTTTTGGGGACATTCATCAGGATATATCCATGACAGATTTCCAAGCCGCCCGCCTGAACATGGTCGAGAGCCAGGTGCGCTGCAATGCCGTGACCGACACCCGCGTCATAAAGGCCGTTTCCGACATTCCGCGTGAACGCTTCGTTCCGCAGTCTTGCCAGGGCTATGCCTATATGGATGAGGACCTGAAGATCGCAGACGGCGGACGTGAAGGCGTGTCGCGCTATCTGATGGAGCCGAGGGTTTTCGGCAAGCTCGTGCAGCTTGCAGAGGTGGATAGCGGCGACCTCATCCTCGATATCGGCAGCGGCACCGGCTATTCCGCCGCCGTTCTGGCCAAGCTGGGCAGCGCGGTGGTTTCCGTGGAATGCGACGAGGATCTGGCGAAGCGGGCCTCGACCACGCTCAACGATCTGGGCATCGATAATGCCGCGGTGGTGACCGGCCAGCTTCAGCAGGGCTATGCCGATCAGGCGCCCTATGACGTGATTTTCTTCAACGGTTCCGTCGAGGACGTGCCGGAAGCGATTCTGGAGCAGTTGAAGGACAATGGCCGTCTCGTGGTGGTGGTGGGCGACGAAACCGCCGGCAGCGCCATGGTCTTTGTCCGCGCGGGGGACGATGTGAGCGGCCGTAAGGCTTTCGACGCACTCGTCCAGCCGCTGCCGGGCTTTCAGCGGGAAAAGAGCTTCGTGTTCTGATCCAGGCGGAATACCCGACAAATTTCATGTTTTTCGGGCGGAATTCAAAGGAATTTGCCGATAAATGTGCAATGACGACACATGAATCCGGGGGCCGAACCTATATAGTGGCGGCGACCTGGTAGATGAATCGCGGATGCGTTGAGGGGCGAGCCGCGGTCTTTCGGAGAAGAAACTGATGAAAAGATATGAAGACAAAGCCCCCGGCAATTCGGGATCGCTGCGCGCGTTTGCGCGTGCCTTCCTGCTTACGACTGCCGTCGCGGCCACCATGGGCACGGCAGCGCATGCCGATACGCTGACGGATGCGCTTGTGCAGGCATATGAGACCAATCCGACGCTCGGCGCCCAGCGCGCCAATCTGCGCGCCACGGATGAAGGCGTCCCGCAGGCGCTCTCCGGCTGGCGGCCGTCGCTGACCGCGCAGGGGTCCTACGGGCTCACGAACAACCGGACCGAGACCAATGGCGGGGTATCGGCGGACAACACGCTTCATCCGCTGACGGGTACGGTCACGCTCAACCAGAACATTTATGCCGGCGGGCAGACCGTGAACAGCACGGAGCAGGCCAAGGCCGCCGTGGAGGCCGGTCGCGCAAACCTGTCCAGCGTCGAGCAGTCGGTACTGCTGGGCGCCGTGCAGGCCTATATGAACGTCATCCGCGACAAGGGCGTGCTGGAGCTCAATCGCAACAACGTGCAGGTTCTGAAGCGTGAACTGGATGCGACGAAAGACCGTTTCGACGTGGGCGAGCTGACCCGCACCGACGTTTCGCAGGCGGAAGCGCGCCTCAGCCTTGCCAAGACGAACCTGATCAATGCCGAAGCTCAATTGACGGCCAGCCGGGCTGCCTATGAGCGCGTGATCGGTCAGGCGCCGGGCACCGTTGCGAAACACTTCGCCGGCGAGGGCGACCT
>CAYSVF010000362.1:0-652 GCA_964434415.1 uncultured Parvibaculum sp. | reverse complement strand
TGCAGGCCAAATATCAATATGCGCGCGATCCGGGCAATTCGATCCACGACACCGAAGAGAGTGCCGTGCTCGGCGTTCTCACCATCCCGCTTTACCAGTCGGGCAGCGAATATTCCGCCGTCCGTCAGGCCAAGCAGGTGAACAGTCAGCGCCGGATGGAGATCGCGGCGTCGATCCGCGCGGTCGACGAGGCGGTCCGCAATGCCTGGGAGCAGCTTCGCGCATCCCAGTCGGCTGTGCTGTCCACGACGGAGCAGGCGAAGGCGAACAAGATTGCGCTGGACGGTGTCCGCCAGGAAGCGCAGGTCGGCTCGCGGACCACACTGGATGTGCTGAACGCCGAACAGGAATTGCTGAATTCGCGCGTGACCCTCGTCAGCGCCGAGCGTGACCGCTCGGTTGCCGAATACGGACTTCTGGCGGCGATGGGGCAATTGACGGCGAAGAAGCTGGCTCTGCCCGTCAAATATTACGATCCGCAGAAGAATTATGACGAAGTCCGGGGCAAATGGATCGGTTTCGGAACGGGCGACGAGGAATAAGCCACGAAATCTCGGGCAAGGTTTGCTCTTTCATGGCAATTCCGTTCAACTTCTCATAAGGTTTGAGGGGTAAGAATGGCATTCAGGCATATGGATGTCGGGAGTAACGG
>CAYSVF010000361.1:0-3205 GCA_964434415.1 uncultured Parvibaculum sp. | reverse complement strand
GTGCGGGTGTCGATGGAAACGCCGGTCGCGTTCCAGCCCGCGCCATGCGCCGTCCCGCCGGTCGCGGCCAATACTTCTTCAAAGGTCCAGAGCGGCTGCGTCATGCGGCACCTCCCGCAATCTCGCGCGCGGCACCCAGCACGGCCTCGTGATCTGAAAAGGGAATAGTCGTGTCGCCGACGATCTGCCCGGTTTCATGTCCCTTGCCGGCCACCACCAGAAGGTCGCCTTTTCGGAGCGACTTCATCGCCGTGACGATGGCCTCGCCCCGGTCGCCGATTTCGTTCGCGGAGGGACACCCTTTCAGCACCGCCTGGCGAATGGCGGCGGCATCCTCGCCCCGGGGATTATCGTCCGTTACATATATAATGTCGGCCAGCCGGGCCGCGACTTCGCCCATCAGGGGCCGCTTGCCCGGATCGCGGTCGCCGCCGCAGCCGAATACAACCACCAGACGGCCCGCCGTATGGGGACGCATGGCGCTCAGCACATTCTCCAGCGCATCCGGCGTATGGGCATAATCCACATAGACCGATGCGCCATCGGGCAGATGTGCAACCTCCTCCATCCGTCCGCGCGCGCCCTGCAATTTGCCGAGTGCCCCGAAGACCCCCTCGGCGGGTGCGCCGCAACCGATGGCAAGCCCCGCCGCGACCAGCGCATTGGAGGCCTGGAAAGCGCCGATCAGCGGCAGCTCCAAATCGTAATTGCGGCCTTCATGAATGATTTCGAGCGTCTGCCCACGCAGGCTCGGACGCAGCGCGGCCAGACAAATCCCCCGCCCCTTGCGGCCGACGGAAATCACCTTGTGACCGCGCGCCCAGGACACCGCCTCGAATTCGGCAAACTGCGCGGCGTCCGCATTCAGCACCGCCACGCCGCCCGGCCCCATGACTTCGCCGAACAGGCGAAGCTTCGCATAGAGGTAGTCGTCGAAATTCGCGTGATAATCCAGATGGTCGCGCGTGATATTGGTAAAGCCCGCCGCGCTCACTTTCACACCGTCGAGACGGTACTGCGCCAGACCGTGGCTGGACGCTTCCATCGCCAGATGCGTCACGCCTTCATCGGCCAGTTCCGCGAGTTCGCGATGCAGCGCCACCGGGTCGGGCGTCGTATAGCCCAATGCCCGTTCGCCTTTCGGACCGGTAATACCAAGCGTGCCCAGGCTTGCCGCCGGTTCGCTGAGCATCTCCCAGATCTGGCGTACGAAAGACGCGACCGAGGTCTTGCCGTTCGTACCCGTCACGGCGGCCACGACACCGGGCTGCACCTCGAAAAAGCGCGCCGCCATCTGAGCGAGCCGCCGACGGGGATTACGGTCTGAAATCACCGGTACGGAAATCCCCGCCGGCAGCTCGACACCCCCCCCGACGAGAAGGGCCGCCGCGCCCTTCTCCAGAGCCTGGGGAATGAACCGAACGCCATCGACCTTGGTACCGGGAAGCGCCGCGAAGAGGAATCCGGGCTCGACCGCACGGCTATCGGCGGTCAGGCCGCGAATTTCCGCATCTCCCCCGGACCGGGGGAGACGGACATCCGCCCCTATCAACGCCGACAACTGCATGTGACCCAACTTCCTTCCTCGCCAAACTAACGGGCATTGTGAAACTGATAGGACACGAGCTGCGCGCCCTCCGGCACAGACCGTTCCGGCTGCTCCGGCTCGATATCGAGCAACGGCGCGACACGCTTGACGACGCGCGCCGTCACCGGCGCCGCGTTCCAGCCGGCCGTCGCATAGCCGTAGGTCTTCTTCGTGCCCTTTGGTTCGTCGAACATGATGATCATCGCGTAGCGCGGCTTGTTCGCCGGAAACGCGCTGACGAAAGACGTGATGAGCTTGTGCTTGGCATAGCCGCCATTCTCCGGCTTCTCCGCCGTTCCCGTCTTGCCCATCACCGGATAACCCACAACATCCGCGTTCTTGCCCGTGCCCCCTTCCACGACGAGGCGCAGGAGCCAACGCATATCCCGGCTCGTGCCTTCGGAAATCACGCGCGCGCCATGCTGAGGCGTATTGCGCCGGACCAGCGTGGGCGTCACGCGCGTGCCGCCATTCACGATGGCGCTCAGAGCGGACACAACCTGCAGCGGCGTAACGGCAATTCCGTGACCATAGGATGTCGTAATGTTGGTAATCTCGGACCAGCGCGTCGGCAGGAGCGGAGCCCCTGCTTCGGGCAGTTCGATCTGCGGCTTTTCAAGAAGACCGAAGCGCTTCAGATATTCCCGGTGCACATCGGCGCCGATTTCCAGCGCGATCTTCGCCGTGCCGATATTCGACGAATGCATGAAGATTTCCGGCAGCGTCAGCTTCTTGTTTTCCGCGTGGTAGTCGCTGATCGTGAAGCGGCCGACCTTCATCGGCTTGGTCGCATCGACCTTGGCTTTCGGGTCGATCAGACCTGAATTGAGCGCCGCCGCCATGGTGACGGCCTTGAAAACGGACCCGAGCTCATAGACACCCAGCGTCGCGCGATTGAAACGCGCATCGGCAGGCACGGCCATCGGGTCGTTGGGGTCGAAATCAGGCAGCGAACTCAGCCCGATCACTTCCCCGGTATGGACATCCATGATGATGCCGACCGCAGCTTTGGCGGAGAACTCCTTCATGCCCTTCAGCAATTCGTCGCGCAGGGCATGCTGAACCGAGACGTCGAGCGACAGGACGACCGGCTTCTTCGGCTCGCCCTTCTCCCCCAGAACGTTCCGGTCGATATAGCGCTCCATCCCGGCAATGCCGTGATTGTCGATATTGACCATCCCGAGCACATTCGCCGCCGTCGCGCCATTGGGATAAACGCGTTTGCGCTCGCGGCGGAACTCGAGCCCCGCGATACCGAGATCGTGGACCGCCTGGTGCTGCTTCGGCGTCAGATCGCGTTTGATCCAGTTGAAGGCTCGTCCTGAGGAAAGCTTCCGAACGACGTCCGCAGCATCGAGATCGGGAAGCACCGAAACGAGCTTCGCCGTCGCTTCCTGCGGGTCGATGACATGCCTTGCATCCGCATAGAGAGAGGCGACCGAAATGTCGGTCGCCAGAACGTCGCCATTGCGGTCGAGAATATCGGGCCGCACCACCTGGCCTTCGGGCTTGGCATAGGCGACGCGCGGCGCGCCGTCGCCGCCGGTAATCGCCAGGCTGACAAGCCGCGCTCCGACCAGCGAGAAGCAACCGGCGAAAATCGCCGCGGCAAGGAAG
>CAYSVF010000360.1:0-3215 GCA_964434415.1 uncultured Parvibaculum sp. | reverse complement strand
CCTTTATGAGCCCGAATGTCAGACGGAGGCGCAGAAGCGCGAACTGTCCGAGGGGCGCCATGACGTGCTGCTCACGCAAATTCCGTTTTCGGGGCAGGATTTCGTCAATGAAGAGCTCTTTCACGAGCCGCTTTATCTCGCGGTGGCGCGGGATCATCCGCTCGCCACGCGTGACCGGGTCACGATGAAGGATATCCGGGACGAAACCATGCTCTCGCTTGGCATGCGCTTTCCGCTCCATGCCGAGGTCTCGCGTCTGGCGGCGAGCCACGGCGCTCGGATGCAGGCCGATTACGAAGGCACCAGCCTCGACGCCTTACGCCTGATGATCGGGATGGGCATGGGGGCGAGTTTTCTGCCCGCGCTTTACGTTTTCTCCGAAATCCGGTCGGGCAGCGACGTGGTCGCCCTGCCGGTGCAGGGGCAAAGGCTGGAAAGGCGCGTGGCGCTGACCTGGCGCAAGGGCGCCGGCCGGGCCACCGCCTATCGCAAGCTCGCCGCGATCATCCGCGAGACGGTTCGCCGCCGTTTCAAGGAATTGACCGTGACCGGAAACGCGGATGCCGATTTGGCAATCATCCGGGGCGGGGTCTAGATTGGATCGAAAGACCGCTTCGGCATGCGTGCCGGGCAAGGGGAGAAACGTTCATGGCGAAAGTCGGGCTCTTCGTCACCTGCATCGTCAATACGATGCGGCCCGAAATCGGGTTTGCGAGTCTGAAACTGCTGGAACAGGCAGGCTTTGAGGCCGAGGTCCCGCGCGACCAGACCTGCTGCGGTCAGCCCAACATGAATGGCGGGGACAAGGCGGGCGCGAAGGATTTGGCCCTGCGCCTTGCAAAACTTTATGCCCCCTATGACTACGTCGTCGTACCCTCGGGGTCCTGCGCGGGCACGATCCGCACGCATTATCCCGACCTTTTCGATGAAAGCGACGCGGAGGGGGAGCGTGTACGCGCGCTGGCGGCGAAGACATGGGAACTCACCTCCTTCCTCACCGATGTGGCGGGCATGAAGGAAGTCGAGGCGCGTTTCGATGGCGCGCTTGCCTATCACGATAGCTGCGCGGGCCTTCGCGAACTCAAGGTGAAGCAGCAACCGCGCACGCTCCTGAAAAGCGTGGAAGGGCTGGAGCTGAAGGATTTGCCCGATGCCGAGGTTTGTTGCGGGTTCGGCGGGCTTTTCTGCGTCAAATATCCGGACGTGTCCGGCGAGATGGTGCGCAAGAAGCTGGACGATATCGAGGGAACGGAGGCCCGAGCCGTCGCGATGGGGGACGCAGGCTGCATGCTGAATATCGAAGGCGCGCTCGCCCGCAAGGGATCGGACATCAAGGTCTGGCATGTGGCCGAAGTGCTGGCGGGGATCGCGAAATGACGGTCCCGAACGAACGACATGAACCCGAAATGCATGTGACGAGCGAGCGTTTCGCGGAGAATGCGCGCCATGCGCTGGACGACAAGGTGCTACAGGGCGGGCTGTTCATCTTTGCCAAGGGCTTCACCGCGCTGCGCGATATCGGCATCTCGCTAGTGCCGGAATTCGGCGATATGCGCGACCGGGCGCGGGACGTGAAGAACCACGTGCTGGAAAACCTGGGCGATTATCTCAAGCAGTTCGAGGAACGTGTGATCGCCAATGGCGGCCGGGTTCATTGGGCGCGCAATGCCAGCGAAGCCAACGAGATCATCGGGCGCCTCTGCGCCGAAGCGAACGCCAAAACCGTCGTCAAATCGAAGTCGATGGTGACGGAAGAGCTGGAACTTAATCCCCATCTCGAAAAACAGGGGATAGAAGTGTTCGAGAGCGATCTCGGCGAATACATCATCCAGCTTCGCAAGGAAAAGCCGTTCCACATTGTCGGCCCGGCGCTGCACCTGACCAAGGAACAGGTGTCGAACACGTTTTACGAGGCGCATCAGCGCTATGGTCGCACCGAAAAGGTGACGGAAAAGGGAGCGCTGGTGCAGGAGGCACGGATCGTGCTGCGCGAGCGCTTCAAGCAGGCCGATGTGGGGATAACCGGCGCGAACTTCCTCGTCGCGGAAACGGGCAGCATCGCGCTGGTGACGAATGAAGGGAATGCCGACCTCTCCGCCACGCTGCCGAAACATCATATCGCGGTGACGGGGATCGAGAAGATCGTGCCGACACTGGAAGATCTCGGCCTGTTTCTGCGGCTTTTGCCGCGCTCCGCGCTGGGCCTCGATACGGCGAACTATCTCTCGCTCTACACCGGGCCGAAACGCGACAGCGACCCGGACGGGCCGGAAACCTTCGATATCGTGCTGGTCGATAATGGCCGCTCGGACATGCTGGGGAGCGAGTTCCAGGACATGCTCCGCTGCATCCGATGCGGGGCCTGCCTGAACGGTTGTCCGGTTTTCACGACCGTCGGCGGGCAGGCATACGGCTCGGTCTATTCAGGCCCGATGGGGGCGGTGTGGACGCCGGCGCTGGCGGGGATAACCCATGCGGCGAACCTGCCCAATGCCTCGACTTTCTGCGGAAAATGCGAGGAAGTCTGCCCGGTTCGCATCCCGCTGCCGAATTTGATGCGGCACTGGCGGGAACGGGAATTCGAAAAGCATTACACGCCCGCAGGCCAGCGCTGGGGCATGGGCGCATGGCGCTGGATCGCTGGCAAACCGGCGCTTTACCGCTTCGCCTCGTCCATGGGCGGGCGCGTGCTCCGGGTGATGGCGTCGAAAGGCTGGGTGAAGAAACTCCCCGGTTTCGCGGGCGGCTGGACCGAAATGCGCGACCTGAAAGCGCCGGAAGGCGGCAGTTTCCTTGAACAATATGAAAAGGGGAGGCGGAGCTGATGGACGCGCGCGACGAGATTCTCGGCAAGCTCGCCCGCAAGAAACAGGGCGACGGCGCAACGGGGATAACCGGCCATCTGAAGCCTGCCGTGGCGATGACAACGGGCGAGGAGATGGTCGCCCAGTTCCGCGAGAAGGCTGTAAAGCTCTCTTGCGGGCTCTCGGAGTTGTCGAGGTTGAGTGAGGTTCCGGGCGAGATAGAGCGAGTTCTTTGCGAGCTAAAGCTCGAGCCTTTCGTGCATGTGAGTGACGAGCCGGAACTGGCCTCGCTGCCATGGAAAGATGTCCCCGGTTTGAAGACCAGCCGGGAGATGGATCGCGATGCGCTGGACGGCATGGCGGCGGTGAGTGCCTGCGCGGCGGCGAGCGCCGAGACGGGCGCGCTGGTGC
>CAYSVF010000359.1:0-3220 GCA_964434415.1 uncultured Parvibaculum sp. | reverse complement strand
GCCGTGCAGCGCGGTATGAAGATACCTTCCGTCTGATTTCGGTCAATTTCAGTCGAATTGTTGTAATGCTGCGTCACTCCCGGGTGCGGCGTTAACCATTCTTTCAAAACGGTCATGAAAGCATCCCTATGACGCGGGAAGGGTCCCGCGATCATGAACAGCAAGCCGGCGGGCACGCGCAAGACGCGTCCGGCCTGTTTATGGGGGTTTTGAAACCATGGCTCGTATGCAATTCGACGTTGCCGACAAGAGTGAACTTGGGGCGCCGGGCGGCTCCGGAGATGCTCTGCTGAATCTCGGCCTGATGTATTCGACGGGGCGCGACGTGGAAGTCGATCTCGTCACGGCCCACAAATGGTTCAATCTGGCCGCGATGCGCGGCAGCGTTGCGGCGCGCGACTACCGGGCGGAACTTGCCCGCGAGATGTCGCCGGCCGAGGTAGCTGAAGCGCAACGCCAGGCGCGCGAGTGGCTCGCCAGCCAGTAAGACACAGGTTGCGGCCAACCTCTTGCCCGAGGGTAGCGGGCAGGCGCGTTTGAGCCTATGTTCCGGCCCACTCCGCCAGCTTTATTCGCGATGGATGGGATCATGCCGGACGCCGTAGAAGACCTGATTCAGATTCTCGATCTCGAACCGATCGAGCAGAACCTTTTCCGGGGCCACAGCCCCGATGTGAGCTGGCAGCGCGTTTTCGGCGGCCAGGTGATCGGTCAGGCGCTGGTGGCGGCCTATCGCACGGTGGAAGAGCGCATCTGCCATTCGCTTCACGCCTATTTCATCCGTCCGGGCGATCCCAAGGTGCCGATCCTCTATGAGGTGGACCGCGCGCGGGACGGCAAGAGCTTCACCACACGGCGCGTCGTTGCGATCCAGCACGGCAAGCAGATCTTCAATCTCGCCGCCTCCTTCCAGATACAGGAAGAAGGCTTCGAGCATCAGGCAGACATGCCCGACGTGCCGATGCCCGAAGATCTCAAAAGCGAGACCGAGCTGCGCGAGGCGGTGAAGGACAAGCTCACGCCGGAAATCGCCGCGCATTTCTCGCGGCCCCGTCCCATCGAGATCCGGCCCGTCGATCCGCAGAACTATTTCGATCCGGAGCCCATGGAGCCTGCCCAGCATGTCTGGTTCCGGGCCGTGAAGGATGTGGGCACCACGGAATCCATCAATCAGTGCGTTCTGGCCTATGCCTCCGACATGACGCTGCTCGATACCTGCATTCGCCCGCATGGCGTGAGCTGGATGCAGGGCAAGCTCCAGTCGGCAAGCCTCGACCATGCTATGTGGTTCCATGCGCCGGTTCGCACCAGCGACTGGCTCCTTTATGTGCAGGACAGCCCCAGCGCCTCGGGCAGCCGGGGCTTCAACCGGGGCAGCATCTTTACCCGGGATGGCCGGCTGGTGGCCTCGGTCGCGCAGGAAGGCCTGATCCGCTATCACGGCAAGAAGCGCTAAATCTCTGAAACGGAAGAAATTCCCCGGCTTTTCGCCTCAGCCCTCTTGAAGCCGCGCCCGAACTTGGGCATACACGGCGGTGGAGAGGTGGCCGAGTGGCTGAAGGCGCTCCCCTGCTAAGGGAGTATACGTTAACCGCGTATCGTGGGTTCGAATCCCATCCTCTCCGCCAGCCACCTATGCTGATGGGCCCGGTTCCAGAAGCCGATTTTGCGGCTGCTGATTTTCCCCGGCTTTCCTTCTTCACTGTCATGGTTCTTTTCGCCTAATGGTCCGTTTTGCGTCCGACAGATTCCGGGGGCACGGCGCTCCTCGTTCTGTGCTTGATCGGTCTTTGTCCGAATGACGAAATCTCTGCGTCATTTGTTGCGCGCTCTGGGGCCCGCCATTGCAGCAGTCTCTGTGCGCGAATCCCTCCGGGCAGGATTGGGCGCGACGCTGGGCCTCGGTTTGGTGGGGCTGCTCGTGCTGGCTCCGACAGTGGATCTCCAGCTCGGGCTTTACCTGATCGCTCCCTTCGGTGCGACATCGGTGCTGATTTTCGCCGTGCCCAACAGTCCTCTGGCTCAGCCGTGGTCGGCGATCGTGGGCAATACACTTGCGGCCGTGGTGGGGGTTGCGGTTTGCCTGTCCGTACATGATCCGGCCTTGCGGATAGCTTTGGCTGTAGGGATCGCAATCGCTCTGATGAGTCTCGCCCGGGCCGTTCATCCACCCGCCGGGGCCGTTGCCATGACAGCGGCCATGAGCCCGGATGCTATCCATGAACTGGGGTTTCGTTTCGCGCTCGCGCCGGTTGCTGCCGGCACGACGCTTCTTGTTCTCTTTGCCTGGATCTATGCCCGGACGACGGGGCGGCGTTATCCGTTCCGTCAGTTCGAAGAGAGCAATTCACAAGGAACCTATGATCCGCCGCCTGCGGAGCGTCTTGGCCTCAGTGAAGCCGAGCTCACCGATATCCTGCAGCGCTACCGGCAATCCCTGAACCTCGGCGTCGAGGATCTGGCGCGGTTGATCGGCGCAGCGGAATTGCAGGCGGCCAGCCACCAAACGGCCCCGCTCGCAGCCGCCGACATCATGTCGCACGAACTCATTACCGTGGCGCCGGATACGGCTCTGGTCGCGATTGCGGACCTCTTCAAGCGCCACCGGTTTACATCGCTTCCGGTCGTTGGGCCGAATGCGGAATTTCTTGGGGTTATCTTTCAGATGCACCTCATTGCCCGGGCCAGGGATGACGCCCGCCATCTCGGCGGCGGTTTCCTGTCGGCACTCAAAGGCCTGCTCAATCGCGGGAGAGACAAGCCGGTATGCGCGGGAGATGTGATGAATGTGACCGGTCCACGGGCCGCGATAACGACATCGCTTGGCGATTTGCTTCCCGTGATGGCCAACGGCGAGGTCGATGCCGTGCCGGTGCTGCAAAATGAGCGCATCGTCGGTATCGTCACTCGAACCGACGTCATTGCGGCAATGGCACGGCACGTCGCCCGCAACCAGTGATCCCTGCGCGTTTGAGGGGATGATGCCATTTCTGAGAATGGGTGGGCGGCCGGCGTCAGCTCGTTCGCGCGATGACCGTCTCCCGCCTCAGAACGGCCAGATCATCGGCACGAGTGTTACCGTGATGGCGGTGGCGATGAGGTTCATCGGAATGCCGATCTTCATGAAGTCGGTGAAGCGGTAGCCGCCGGGGCCGTAGACGAGGGTGTTCGTCTGGTAGCCGATGGGGGTGGCGAAACTCGCGCTGGCGGAGAACATCAC
>CAYSVF010000358.1:0-3238 GCA_964434415.1 uncultured Parvibaculum sp. | reverse complement strand
GGCCAGCGTCTTGGTTGCGATTTCATAGACATCGCGGGACAAACCCTCGGTTTCGGCAATGCGTTTCAGCGCGGCTTCCATCCCCGCCCGCCGCGACGGTTCGAATTGCCGCCAGCTCTTGAAGCTGCCGAGCATCCGCGCCGCCACCTGCGGGTTCAGCCGGTCCAGTTCGAGCACCTTGTCGGCGACGAATTCGTAGCCTGCGCCGTCCTTCGCATGGAAGCGGACCTGGTTGGCCGCCGCGAAGCTGGTGATGAGCGCACGCACCTTGTTCGGTCCCTTGATGTTGAAGGCTGGATGGGTAGTCAGGCGCTTGATCTGAGCCAGCGTGTCCGGCCTTGTGGAGAGCGCCTGCAGGGTGAGCCATTTGTCCACGACGAGGTGGTTGTCTTTCCAGCGTTCATAGAAGTCGGCGAGCGCTTCGTCATGCTCAGGCCCGTCCACATTGGCGAGAACGCCGAGCGCGGCCATCGCGTCCGTCATGTTGGTCGCCTGCCTGTAATGCGCGAGGGCAAGCGTGACGCCCTCCCGCGAATCCGGCACAGCGGCCAGATAGGAAAGGCAGGCATTGCGCAGCGCCCGGCGGCCGGCATGGTCGGCATCGGGCGAATAGGGCCCGTCCACTCGGAAGGCCTCATAGGCTGCCGCAAACTCGTCGCGAAGCTGCGCTGCGATGGAGCTGCGCAATGTCTCCCGCGCCGTATGGATGGCATCCGGATCGACATCCTTGCCGATCGTTTGCGCAATCGTCTGCTCGCTCGGCAGGACGATCATCTGCGCCACATAGTCGGGGTCGAGCGAGCTGTCGGCGAGCAGAGAGCGGATCATTTCGGCAAAGGCCGTCCCCTGACGGTTCTTTTCGCCACTGGCCTGTGCGCCGACAAGCCCGATCAGCAGGCCCGTTGCGTAGCGCTGTGCCGCCTCCCAGCGGTTGAACGGGTCGCTGTCATGCGTCATCAGGAACATGAGATCGCGTTCCTTGAGATTGGCATTGAGCTTCACCGGCGCGGAAAACCCGCGCAGCAGCGACGGCACCGGCTTTGCGGGCACGTTGACGAAATGGAAGGTCTGCTCCTGCTCGGTCAGGTTCAGCACCCGCGATGTGCCGACAGGCGCATCCTCGCCCTGAAGCTGCAGCGGAACGTCATGGCCGTCCGGCCCCACAAGCCCCATGGCGACGGGGATGTGATAGGGCGCTTTTTTGGGCTGGCCCGGCGTCGGCTGGCAGACCTGGCTCAGCGTCAGCGTGTAGCTTTTCCGGGTCGCATCGTAATTGCCCGATGCGAGTACCTCCGGCGTGCCGGACTGGCTGTACCAGCGCATGAACTGCCTAAGGTCGAGTTCCGCGCCATCGGCGAGCGAGGTGACGAAATCCTCCACCGTCGCCGCTTCGCCGTCATGCCGTTCGAAATAGAGGTCCATGCCTTTGCGGAAGCGCTCCGGCCCGGCCAGCGTATGGATCATGCGGCACAGCTCGGCGCCCTTCTCGTAGACGGTCGCCGTATAGAAATTGTTGATCTCGATATAGGCGTCGGGCCGGACGGGATGCGCAAGCGGGCCGCCATCTTCGGGGAACTGATGCGCGCGAAGGAGCTTCACGTCGGAGATCCGCTTCACCGGACGCGAGCGCATGTCGGAGGTGAATTCCTGGTCGCGGAAGACGGTCAGTCCTTCCTTCAGGCAGAGCTGGAACCAGTCGCGGCAGGTGATGCGGTTGCCGGTCCAGTTGTGGAAATATTCATGCGCGATGATCGCCTCGATCGCGGCGTAGTCGGCATCCGTCGCGGTCTCGGCGCGGGCAAGGATGTATTTGTCGTTGAAGACGTTGAGACCCTTGTTCTCCATCGCGCCCATATTGAAGGCGCTCACCGCGACGATCATGAAGATGTCGAGATCGTATTCGCGCCCGAAGCGCTCCTCGTCCCATTTCATGGAGCGCTTGAGCGCTTCCATCGCATAGGCGCAGCGGTCTTTATTGCCGGGTTCGACATAGATGCGAAGCGTCACCTCGCGGCCGGACATGGTGGTGAAGGTGTCTTCCACATGGTCGAGCTTGCCGCCCACCAGCGCGAAGAGATAGGAGGGCTTGGGGAAGGGGTCATGCCATTCCGCGAAATGCCGCCCGCCGTCCAGGTCGCCGCTCGCTTCCAGATTGCCGTTCGACAGCAGCACCGGCGCATCGGCCTTGTTGGCCTCGATGCGGGTGCGATAGACCGCCATCACGTCGGGACGGTCCGGGAAATAGGTGATACGGCGGAAGCCCTGCGCCTCGCACTGCGTGCAATAGATGTCGCTCGAAAGATAGAGCCCTGTCAGCGCCGTATTCTCTTCCGGCGCGCAAGTCGTTGCAATTTCGAGCGTGAAGGGCCCTTCCGGCGCATCGAAAAGGGTGAGCTGGGCGTCGTCGACCTGATAGGCGTTCGGGCTCACCGTCTCGCCGTTCAGCTTCACCTCGTGAAGCGTCAGCTTCTCCCCGTCCAGTACAAGGGGGGCGTCGGCGCTCTTGCTGTCCGGGTTCCGGCGCACGGTCAGCTTTGAGTTCACCCGCGTCGCCTTGGGATCGAGCGAAACGTCGAGCGCTACCTCATCGATCAGAAAGGCGGGCGCCGTGTATTCGGCAAGGCGGATGGTGCGGGGGTCTTCATTTTTCATGGATGATCACTCGAAACCGGGGGGCAATCGGGCCGCGGACAGACAAGGGGAGGACCGGCGGCAAGCCGCAGCTCCATAGACCTCGCGCGTCGGCCCGTGGACAGGAGATAATCGTTCAGGGAAGGTTCCGCAATTCGCGTGGCGGACTTGGGGCGGAATTGAAGAACCCGGCCGGGATTTTCCGTCCCGGGGGCTCTTCGTGGTCTTTAGGAGGGGCGGCTCGCTGAGGGCTGGCTCCCGCCGCCTTCTTCCTTCTCCACGCCCTGGCGAAGCACCTTGGCCAGCGTCGCAGCGGCGTCATTGGCGATATCCATCACATCGTCGGGCAGGTTTTCCGGATTGTTGCGCGCCACTTCGATCAGGTGCTGCAGCAGCACCATGAATTGCGGGCTCGCCGCCATGATCCGCGCCTGCATCTCGCAGCGATCCGGATAGAGGTCGTATTCGATGCCGGGCACGCGCCAGCCCCCGCCTTCATGCCCGCCCGTCACGATGACGGGATGGGTGCCGGGGACGGGGTGATTGGCGGATTCCGAGTCCGAGCGCCATTTATTGGGCACGCGCTGCACGTGCCACTCTTCCATAT
>CAYSVF010000357.1:0-3246 GCA_964434415.1 uncultured Parvibaculum sp. | reverse complement strand
CCGACAGATCGGGCCCGCCGATCGCGGCGAGATCGCTTGCCGCCTGCGCGGCGAAATCCGCCACGTCCGGATTGGGATCGTTGGCGAAGGATACCAGCGCATTGGCGAGATCGGCAAAGGCGGGCGCAAGGTCGAACGCATCGGCCAGCGTCCCTTCCACAAGCGGCAGGTCTGTCTGGAAGACCGGCGTGTTCGACAGGCCGTTCCACAAATCTGAGAGCCAGTTGGCAAGCTCGGGCAGCGTATTGATCACGTCACTCGGCAGCTGGCCTGAACTCAGGAGACTCGAAGGATCAGGAACGAGATCGGCAAGCGCCTGGGTGTCCGCGGTGACCGTGGGCGCGCCGTCGCCAAGCGTATAGTCCAGCGTGACCGGTACAGGCGTCGTCGTATCCGGGTCCGCCCCCGGCGCAAGCAAGGGCAGGTCGACGGAGGCAGCACCATCTAGTGTGACATCGCCCAGTGCGGCGGCCGGATTGGCCATGATTTCGCGAAGCGTCATCTTGCCGTCGCCGTCATCGGCGAGTTTAAGCGACAGCTGAGCTTTCTTGGCTTCGTCGAGCGATCCGTTGGTACGCCCGCCTATGGCAACCGTTCCGTTCTGCACGGAAGCACGGACGGAACCAAGCGCCGCGGTAGCCACAATCGGCTGCGTCGTGACGAGATTGAAAGCGACGTTGAGAAGATCCTGTCCGGTCAGGAGGTAGATCCGCTGATCCGTCGCCAGCCCCTCGTCGAAACTGATCCCGAGCCGGAATGCGGCATCGGCGGATCCTTGTGCCTGCGCACCGCCGGCCAGCGAGAGATTGGCCGGGCCGATATTCTCGTCGAGATCGAAACTGACACTGTCGTCGAAAACGCTGGTCGCGCTGAACGCTATCTGCAGGTCGTGATCCGTAACGGTCACGGTCGCCGCATTGCCGAAGATCTGCGAGAGCGTCTGCTGCAACCCACTGATGTTGTCAGCCTGGATACCGCTCAGCGCATTCTCCAGATCGTCGGCAATACCCGTTACCGCGGCGATGCGGTCGCCCACGAGAGGCAGATCGGAAAAGACGCCGGAAGATGAAAGCTGCCGGAGCACGGCGGGCAGACTGGCAAGAGCCGACTGAAGATCGGACTCCGTCAGGCTGTCGAAGCTTGCTAGTTTCCCGAGCGTATCGACATTTGTCGTGATCGCCGCGGGATTGCCGAGATCCGTCCAGTCCGCGTTTAGCGTGACGTTCCCGTCGCTGCCCAGTGCACTGGCCGAAATCGGCAGGGAGGCCGACGCGGTCCCGCCCAGCTTCGCAAAATCGCCCGCCTGTCCCGCCGGCGCATCGATATCGGCTTCGGTGATGCGCCCGGTCCCGTCGGCGTTGCGCAGGAAAACGGCCGGAGCGAAATGAAGGCTCGCGCCCTGAATATCCACGGAAAGCGGACCGATGCTGCCTGTCGCATCCAGCGACGCAACATCGAAATTCGCCTCGGCGAACGGTGTGGTATTCGATGTCTCGACAAAGAACGTTCGGTTGCCGTCAAGCAGATCGACACCCACCGACAGGTTCGATTGCACATCGACGCTGACAGGCATATCGTCCGCATTCAGCGAAAGGCCCAGCAGCTGGTCGTTGGTCCAGTTGACATCGACGGCGCCGCTTCGCGTCGCGGCCATGCCGATATCGACCACAAGGCTCTCATCGGTCCCGTCGCCATCCGTATCGGTCAGAGCGAACGAAACCGTACCGCCACGAGTCTCCAGCGCACTCACCATTTCGTCCAGCGTGGAGAACGATCCGAGCGAGCCGCCGATCGTATCGGCTACCAGCGAGGATATGTCGGCGAGGTCCCCGAGCTGCTGGCCCAGCATCGGCAAATCGCCATTCAGCAGCACGTCATTTGTCAGCAGATCGGCAAGACCGTTCAATTTGCCGAAAAAGCTCTGCCAATCGCCGGCGGCGATATCCCCGAGTCCTTCGTAGAGCGGAAGCGAGGATATATTGCTGCTGGCATCGGCCGCTTCCAGCGCCCCGCCCCAGGTGAGACTGAGGGTCTTTTCGCTTGAAATCAGCGAGCTTGTAACCGGCAAATCCAGCGACGCGCTGCCGGAAACGGTGGTCGAAACGAGACTGCCGAGCGAGGTGTTGTTGAGCTCGTCCAGCGTGATCGCATTGAGCCCGTCCGTATTCGATGGATCGGAGAACGCGACCTGGGCCATCGCATCGAGCGAAGCCGAGGCGCCGTTAACCTGGAGGTCGATAAAGCCGAGATCGGCACTCGTATCGAGATTGCTGACAGTCCCTTCTGCCGAAAGCTCCAGCGACCCCGGCCTGATAAAGAACGTGTCGCTGCTTTCCTCGACGCCAAAGCCGAAATTGAAGGCGATGCCGCCCGAAACCGGCAAATCGCCACTTCCCAGCGACAGATCGAGACCGGCGGAGTCGCTACTCAAATCGATCGATTTGGGAACCGAACCTGCAGTGTCCAGAAGCGACAGGTTGAAGAGATATTCGCCGTCGGCAAAGCTGGCGGTCACAGATCCATCTTCGACGAAAGACGATTGTTCTAGGGCAGTAGCAAGTCCCTGAACAGTCTTGGCGCCCGAACCGTCGAGATAGTTTTGCGCGGGCTGAAGAATACCAGCATCGATCGCCTGCGACAGATCGTCGACGTCGCTGAATGCGGTCGCGGCAACCGGCAGGGATTCTGCGAGGCGCCCATGGGCCTCGAGCGTATCCGACCAGTCGCGCAGCCCGGCCAGACCCGCTATGATCACATCGCTGGTACCGCTGCCCAGGGCGTCCGCGGAGAGAAGGAGCCGTGGCTCCAGCGGCTCAATGGCCATTTGTCGCCGGGGCGGCTTTCGGGAGAGTTTATTCCCGCGCCACTTAGCAGCCTTTCGGCGCGCGGCGCGATTTTTCGACGGTTTGTTGGACACGACACGCGCGCGGGCGCTCGGCGGGCCGGTTTGATGCTGCTCGCTATCGTCCCGGCTATACCGATCCGGACGCCTCATCAACGCCCGTATTGTCTGTGTGTATTTCGATGGCGTTCGCAGAAGCGCAAATGGCGAGGTCAGAGAAGCCGACCCCCCTCCCTTTCCATCTTGTCGCTCACGTCCAAACATTGCCCCCGCCAAACCGAAAGCGCAGAACAGCATACTCGGCTATACATACTTTCAGATGTCCCCTGCAAAACCGGAAGCGCTTTTGTCTCTAAACCATCCCTCAACTTTTAAACGGTAACATCACTTTAATCTCCAATAAC
>CAYSVF010000356.1:0-3251 GCA_964434415.1 uncultured Parvibaculum sp. | reverse complement strand
GCGAACAGACGGCATAGAAAAGCTCAAGATGCAGCGTGACCGGCTTCGACGCATCGCGCGGCATGACCAGCACCGGCCAGATGACGGTCGTGTCGTAGCCATAGGTCACGTCTTCGGGATTGTCGAAGCGGCGCGGCGCGGGCCAGCGGACATGCGCATAATCGATATTGTCCGATTTCGACCAGCCGAACACCGGCGCGGAGCCGCTGTCGCCGGGTTTGCGCCAATAGGTATGCCAGCCCGGATCGATTTCCATTTCCACGCCGGCAAGGAACGGCCGGTCGTCATGCGCGGTTTTGGCGAGAACGAGGCGCACCTGCGCCCCAAGTTCTTCCGCCCAGGGCGTGGCGGGCCGAAATGGCACAGCTTCGGTATTCGCCGTTTTTTCCGTTGGGGACGGAGAGGCCGCGGCGGGCGCCGCCCAGGCCAGCGACAGCGCGCCCGCGCAGAGCGCGGCGCGAAACAGGCAATTCAGTTTTCCGCGCCCTTCGCTCGTCGGTCCGCCATTGCTCGGCAACATGTCGAGGCCCTTTCCTTCGTCCGGCAGAGTGTCGCCCATAATCCGGATGGTTTTCCAGCCGGTGTTTCCTCCGGCCCGAAAAACGGTTTAGGCTTATCTCATTCGGCGCGCCGGGCCTATACACATCTATGTGACGGATGTGAAAGGAAAGAGGAGACCAGCCGGTCGGTGCGCGAAATTGTGCTGCAGGCGCATGCGCGTTACGGCCATCATGCGCCAGCCGGAAAGGGATCGCCATGAACCCGACTTTGCACGGATTGAGCTATCAGCCGGAAGAAGACGGCTATATGGAAGGCAAGATGCTGATCGCCATGCCCTCCATGGAAGACGAACGCTTCGAGCGGACGCTGATCTATATGTGCGTGCACAATCCGGAAGGCGCGATGGGCATTGTGGTCAACAAGCCCGCGCCGGACGTCACCTTCCCCGAACTTCTCATGCAGCTGTCGATCGACGTGCCGCCGCGCAGCATGACGCAGCCCATCGCCTGCCCCGTTCTTGTCGGCGGACCGGTGGAGGTGGGGCGCGGCTTCGTTCTGCATACGCAGGATTATTTTTCCGAGGAATCGACCCTGCCCGTCGATGCCGATGTCGGCCTTACGGCGAGTGTGGATATTCTGCGCGCCATGGCGGCGGGCGGCGGTCCCTCGCGCGCGCTGCTCGCGCTCGGCTATGCGGGCTGGGCGCCGGGCCAGCTCGATCAGGAAATTCAGGCCAATGGCTGGCTGCATTGCGAGGCCGATCCGGATCTGATCTTCGGGCTCGACCTCGACGCGAAATACACCAGCGCCCTCGGCAAGCTGGGCGTCGACATTTCGCTCCTGTCGGGCGCAGCCGGTCACGCGTGAGGGGTCACGCTTGTACCCAGGTTTCTTCTCTCAATGACGAAGAAGCCTACGCCCGGTTCCAGTAGCGCGCGATGAAGTCGAGCGCATCCGACGCGCGCATGGGCTGGCCGAAATAGAAGCCCTGCCCGTAATCGCAACCCATCGCCGCGAGGTCGGCGGCCTGGTCCTCGCTTTCGGCCCCTTCCGCCACCACTTCCATGCCCAGATCATGCGCCAGCGTGACCATCGAGCGGATGATGAGCGGCGTGTCGCGGTCGGCGGACATTTGCGCCACGAAAGAGCGGTCCACCTTCAGCGTGTCGAAGGGGAAACGCTGCAGATAGCTGAGGCTCGAATAGCCGGTGCCGAAATCGTCCATCGACAGCCCCGCGCCCAGCGCCTTGATGCGCGCAAGCACATTGGAGGCGTATTCGGGATTTTCCATCACCAGCGATTCGGTAACTTCCAGTTTCAGCGTGCCCGGCGCAATGTCGATCCGGTGCAGCACGCGCTTCACATCCTCGATGAGGTCGTGACGCAACAGCTGGCGGCTCGATACGTTGACGCTCGCAAAGAGCGGCCTTTCCATCGGGAAGAGTTTCTGCCACGTCGCCAGTTCTTCCGATGCCGCGCGCAGCGCGAAACGGCCGATCTCGCTGATGAGGCCGATTTCTTCTGCCAGCGGTACGAATTCCGCCGGGCTCATCAGCCCGTCCCTGGGGTGGTTCCAGCGGATCAGTGCCTCGAAGCCCGCCACCCGTCCGTCGGCGAGCGACATGATGGGCTGGTAGTAGATTTCGAGTTCCTTGCGCTCCACCGCGCGGCGCAGATCCGCTTCGAGCTTCAGATGCGTGTCGGCTTCGGCGCGCATGCCGGGCTCGAAAAGCTCCACCTTGCCCTTGCCGCCGCGCTTGGCGCGATACATGGCGATCTCGGCTTCGTTCAGCAGCTCTTCGGGGTTTTCATGCGCGTCCTCGCAAATCGCGATGCCGACGGAGCAGCTGGGGAAGATTTCATGACCGGCCACGCTGATCGGCTGGCCGAGGAATTCCGAAAGCTGTTCGGCGAAAGTCTGCGCGTCCTCGCGCTCGGTGCGCGTGGTCAGCAGCACGGCATATTCGTCGCCGCCGAAGCGCGCCACCGTATCCTCATGCGTCACGAGGGATTCCAGCCGGCGGGCCAGCGCCACCAGCAGCGCATCGCCGCCGGAGGGACCGATCGAATCGTTCACCGTCTTGAAACGGTCGAGATCGATGACGAGAAGCGCCGCGCGCGGACGGTCGATCAGGCCGGTGCGCCGGATCGCGCGTTCCATACGGTCCATGAAGAGCGCCCGGTTGGGCAGCCCCGTCAGCCCGTCATGCACGCTGTCATGCAGCATGCGCTCCTGCGCATGTTTCGTCGCCGTCACGTCGCGCACCGTGCCGATGCAGCGCGTCGCATAGCCTTCCGGCCCCGCCACGCAGCTTGCCTGCAGCGCCAGCCAGCGGAACGATCCGTCCGAATGGCGCATCCGGAATTCGAGCGTGAAATGCACATTGCCGCGCCCGATATAGGCGTTGAGCGCGTTGCGATAGGTCTCGCGGTCATTGGGGTGCATATGCGCGCGCCAGTCGAGTTCATGGCCCGACAGCGACCCGGCTTCGAGCCCCAGCATGGTTTCGATGGCGGGCGAGACATAGAGCTTGTCGGCCATGATGTCCCAGTCCCACACGCCCATGCGCGCGCCCGTCAGCGCAAAGGCGTGGCGCTGTTCGCTGCGGAGCGAACCGATATCGGCGCGGCGCCGTCCCCCTTGCGCGTGATAGGCGGCGGCGAAGGCAAAGAGCGCCAGCGCGGAGGTGAAAATGCCGCCGCTCAGCGTCGTGCCGGTAAAGACGCCCGGCATCCAGCCAAGCGCATGC
>CAYSVF010000355.1:0-3278 GCA_964434415.1 uncultured Parvibaculum sp. | reverse complement strand
CCCATGCACGATGATGACGGGCTTGCCTTTCGGGTTCCCGCATTCCTCGAAATAGATCGTGTGAAGGTCGGAAACCTCCAGCATGCCTGTGTTGTAGGGCTCGATTTCGGGATAGAGCGTGCGGCGGTCGGCGGTCATGTCGGGCATCTCGATACTCTCTTCGATACGTGCCGGGGGGCGGGCGGGACACTATATATAGCCGACAGTTAGGCGCGCGCCGATGCCTGCCGTCAATCTCGGCCTCCCTGAAAAAATCTGCATGCCGCTGCGGAGGGCTAAGCCTTTGCTGTCACGAAATTTTATCGTTCCCGTCATGCGATTTGGGGAATCGGTTAACTAAAAATTCGACTCGACCCCTCCACAAGCGATTGCATCTTGGAGCGAAGCAGCTACTATATCTGGACGCGCCGACGCCAAATAGGGGATCGCTAAGGGGGTTCGCAGGCGGCGGCGTAAACACCGAATTCACAGCGTTGTCTGCCCGCTCCGGGCAGAGGAATGGCGACCGTCATGCGGGCGCCGGATCGGTCACTCTTTGCCTGCGTCGCGCGGCGGTGAGCAGGTCGAATTGGGGGATGACATGCTGAACGACACGAGTAAGGCGATCGATATGAGTGAGATTGAGGCCCGTCTTTCCGCCATCGTCACCGGCGAAGGCGCTGTCGAGCGCAGCCGGGTGCGCCCGCGCGGCGACATGGGCGTGGTGGCCGAGCCGGAAATGCCGTTCGGCGACGACGACCAGGCGGTGCAGGTGGGGCCCAAGCACCGCGTGAAGGTCGATTACAGCCGCGATGCGCTGCTGACCGATTTCGGCAAGGCGACGCTGAAGGACCGCTATCTGATGCCGGGCGAGAGCTTCCAGGATCTCTTTGCCCGCGTCGCCTCCTATTACGGCGACGATGCCGCTCATGCGCAGCGCCTTTACGACTATATTTCGCGCCTCTGGTTCATGCCCGCGACGCCCGTCCTGTCCAATGGCGGCACGCAGCGCGGCCTGCCCATCTCCTGCTTCCTCAACGAGGCGACCGACAATCTCAACGGCATTGTCGGCCTCTGGAACGAGAATGTCTGGCTCGCGGCCAAGGGCGGCGGCATCGGCTCCTATTGGGGCAATCTGCGCTCCATCGGCGAAACGGTCGGCGGCGTCGGCAAGACCTCCGGCATCATTCCCTTCATCCGCGTGATGGATTCGCTGACGCTCGCCATCAGCCAGGGCTCGCTGCGGCGCGGCTCGGCGGCGGTCTATCTGCCGATCGATCATCCGGAAATCGAGGAATTCATCGAGATCCGCCGTCCCACCGGCGGCGACCCGAACCGCAAGGCGCTGAACCTGCACCATGGCGTGCTCGTCTCGGACGCCTTCATGCGCGCGGTCGAGGCCGATGGCCAGTGGTCGCTTCTGAGCCCGAAGGACGGCACGGTCCAGAAGACCGTTTCCGCCCGCTCGCTCTGGATCCGCCTGCTCACGGCGCGCATCGAAACGGGCGAGCCCTACATCATCTACAAGGACACGGTGAACAACGCCCGTCCCGAGCATCACAAGCTCGCCGGGCTCGAGGTGAAGACGTCGAACCTCTGCGCCGAGATCACCCTGCCCACCGGCAAGGACCATCTGGGTCAGGACCGCACCGCCGTCTGCTGCCTGTCCTCGCTCAACCTCGAAACCTTTTTCGAGTGGCAGGACAATGAGCGCTTCATCGAGGACGTGATGCGCTTTCTCGACAATGTGCTGCAGGACTTCATCGACCGCGCGCCCGACGAAATGGCCAAGGCCAAATACGCCGCTGCGCGCGAGCGCTCCGTCGGCCTCGGCGTCATGGGTTTCCACTCCTTCCTGCAGGCCAACATGATCCCCTTCGAGGGCGTGATGGCGAAGGTCTGGAACAACAAGATGTTCGACCACATCGAGAAGGGCGTGAACGCAGCCTCCCGCACGCTGGCGGAAGAGCGCGGTCCCTGTCCGGATGCGGCGGACTACGGCATGATGGAACGCTTCTCCAACAAGACGGCCATCGCGCCGACGGCCTCCATCTCCATCATCTGCGGCGGCACCTCGCCGGGCATCGAGCCCATCGCGGCGAACAGCTTTACGCATAAAACGCTGTCGGGCTCCTTCAATGTCCGCAACCGTCACCTGACGAAGCTGCTGGAATCCAAGGGTCGCAACGACGACGAGACCTGGTCTTCCATCGTCACCAATGGCGGCTCGGTCGTGGAACTGGATTTCCTGACGGACGAGGAGAAGGACGTCTTCAAGACCGCCTTCGAACTCGACCAGCGCTGGGTGATCGAGCATGCCGGCGACCGCGCCGCGAAGGTCGATCAGGCGCAGTCCGTCAACATCTTCCTGGCCGCCGACGTGCACAAGCGCGAGCTGCACCAGCTTCACCTGCAGGCCTGGAAGAAGGGCGTGAAGAGCCTCTATTACTGCCGCTCGCTCTCCATCCAGCGCGCCGAACGCGCAGAGCGTCCCGCCGCCAGCGCGCTCGCGCCCGTCGCCAAGGTCGCCGTGAAATCGCTGGAAGACGTCGCCGCCGAAGCGCGCCGTCCCAACCCGGCCGAGCAGAACGACTACGAGGAATGCCTCGCCTGTCAGTAAATGCGTGACACTGGTGGCCCGGCGTCAAAACCGGGCCATTCCTGTCTCTAACTCAAGGTCGATGGATAAACGCCATGTCCCTTCTCGAAGAACGTCACGTCTACAAGCCCTTCCGCTATCCCTGGGCCTATGATGCCTGGCTGACCCAGCAGCGCATTCACTGGCTGCCGGAGGAAGTGCCGTTGGCCGACGATGTGAAGGACTGGTCGAAGAACCTCACCGAGTCCGAGCGCAACCTGCTCACCCAGATCTTCCGCTTCTTCGTGCAGGCGGATGTGGAGGTGAACAACTGCTACATGAAGCACTATTCGCGGGTCTTCAAACCCACGGAAGTGCAGATGATGCTGGCCGCCTTCTCCAACATCGAGACGATCCACATCTCCGCCTACAGCCACCTGCTCGATACGATCGGCATGCCGGAAGCCGAATACGAGGCCTTCCTGAAATACGAGCAGATGAAGAACAAGTTCGACTACATGCAGGAATGGGGCGTGGAGACCAAGGAAGACATCGCCAAGACGCTGGCGGTCTTCGGCGGCTTCACGGAGGGGGTGCAGCTTTTCGCCTCCTTCGCGATCCTGATGAACTTCCCGCGCTTCAACAAGATGAAGGGCATGGGCCAGATCGTGACATGGTCGGTGCGTGATGAAACGCTGCACTGTAGTTCTATGATCCGCCT
>CAYSVF010000354.1:0-3281 GCA_964434415.1 uncultured Parvibaculum sp. | reverse complement strand
TCTGGTTTCCCCGTCGATCCTCTTCACCAGTTCGTGGTGAACAAGATTTTCCCGCTGGAGATCGGCGGCATCGATGCCTCCTTCACCAATTCCAGCCTCTGGATGATCGTCGTTCTGGGCTTCGTTACCGCCTTTACCGTGATCGGCATGAGCCGGCGCTCCATGGTGCCCGGCCGGCTGCAGTCTTCGGTCGAGATCTTCTACGAATTCATCGCCAACATGGTGCGCGACAATGCGGGCCATGATGCGCAGCGTTTCTTCCCGTTCGTCTTCACGCTCTTCATGTTCGTGTTCACCGCGAACATCATCGGCCTGTTCCCCTACGCCTTCACGGTGACGAGCCACATCATCGTCACCTTCGCGCTGGCGATCACGGTCTTCCTGGGCGTTACGGTGACGGGCCTCATCCTGCACGGGCCGAAATTCTTCGGCCTCTTCGTGCCGTCGGGCGTGCCGGTCTACATGCTGATCCTGGTGACGCCGATCGAGATCATTTCCTACATCTCGCGTCCGATCAGCCACTCCGTTCGTCTTTTCGCGAACATGCTGGCCGGCCACATCACGCTGAAGGTGTTTGCGGGCTTCGTGATTTCGTTCCTGGGCGCGGGCGCGGTCGGCTGGGCCGGCGCCGTGCTGCCCTTCGGCATGATCGTGGCGCTCACCGCGCTCGAATTGCTGGTCGCGGCGCTGCAAGCCTATGTGTTCGCGGTTCTTACCTGCATGTATCTGGGCGATGCGCTGCATCCGGGTCACTGATCCCGCGCGGTTCGCCTGTTAAATCATTGCGGCCCCATAAGGGGCCGCGCGTTTGAAAAACAAGAAATTTGTCGGGTCACTCCGGCCCGTCAGAGTTCCAGTTAACCCCGAAGGAGCAGAAGGTTATGGAAGCAGAAGCAGCAAAGTACATCGGCGCCGGTATCGCGTGCCTCGGCATGGGCGGCGCGGGCATTGGCCTCGGCGCGATTTTCGGCAACTACCTGGCGGGCGCGCTGCGCAACCCGTCGGCGGCTCAGGGCCAGTTCGGTAACCTGATCTTCGGCTTCGCCGTGACGGAAGCGCTCGGCATCTTCTCGCTGCTCGTCGCGCTGATCCTGCTGTTCGCGTAATCCCTCAGATCTTTTTCTCGGGGATTTAACGAATGGCTGGCCGCCTTTCCGGATTGGTCCGGAGGCGGCCACTGCCCGGTTAGGAGATACAAATGGCCACTGAGACGGCGCATCAGATCGTCGCCCAAAATGAACATGCCAACCCGACCGCCCACACGATGGAAGGTCAGGAAGCGGCTCATGGCGGCGCTCACGAGACCGGCTTCCCGCCATTCAATCCGGACTCGTTTTCGTCGCAGCTCATCTGGCTGGCGATCAGCTTCGGCATCCTCTATCTGCTGATGTCGCGCGTCGCCCTGCCCAAGATCGCGACCGTTCTTGAAGAGCGTCACGACCGTATCGCCGACGACCTCGATCAGGCGGAACAGTTCCGCTCGCAGACCGAGGAAGCGATCGCCGCTTACGAAAAGGCGCTCGCCGAGGCCCGCGACGAAGCCCACAAGATCGCCCAGGCGACGCGTGACGAGCTTCAGGCTGAAACGGACCGCCAGCGTCAGGAAGTCGAAGGCGAACTCGCCGTGAAGATCGCCGACGCCGAATCGCGCATCAAATCGACCAAGGACGCGGCCATGGCCAATGTCCGCGACATCGCCGCCGATGTCGCCGGTAGCGTGGTGACGCAGGTTCTTGGCGAAAATGCCGACGCGGCCGCTCTTGAGCGCGCCGTCGACGCGGAAATCAAATAGGGAGAACGTCCATGCTCATGCAAGGTGAATTCTGGGTTCTCCTCGGTCTGATCGTTTTCATCGGCATCATCATCTATATGCGTGTGCCGGCCATGCTGACCAAGTCGCTCGACGAGCGCGGCGCCGGCATCGCCAAGGAACTCGATGAGGCGCGCCGCCTTCGCGAGGAAGCCCAGCAGGTGCTGGCCTCCTATCAGCGCAAGCAGCGCGAAGCGATGAAGGAAGCCGAAGACATCGTCGCCCAGGCCAAGGTGGAAGCCGAAGCCATGGCGAAGGAAACCCGCGAAAACCTCAACGCGCAGGTCGAGCGCCGCACCCAGATGGCGGAGCAGAAGATCGCGCAGGCCGAGGTTCAGGCGATGAACGAAGTTCGCGCCGTGGCCGCCGATGTCGCCATCGAGGCCGCCCGCCGGCTGATCGCGGAAAAGGTCGACACTTCCAAGGATGCCGAGATCATCGAAAAGTCGATCGCGGATCTCACGACCAAGCTGCACTGACGGCAACGTCATCCGGACATCGGAAACCCCGCCCTCGGAAACGAGTGGCGGGGTTTCTTTTTTGGCGCCCGACCACTCCTTCCCCCTCATGCCTTCCATCCCCCGGCGCAACGGGGCAGGATGGGATTTCACTTCGGGGAGAGGGGCTGATGCTGGCCGACTATCAGAAGACCGAGTTCACCCATGAGGGCGTGACCAAACCCGTCTATGCGCGGGGGATGGGCCCCGCCGTCATCGTCATGCATGAAATTCCCGGCATCACGCCGGAAGTCGTCCGCTTCGCCGATTGGGTCGTCGATGCCGGGTTCCGCGTCTATATGCCGGAGCTTCTGGGTGAGGCGGGCCGGCCCGTTTCGCGCGGCTATGTGCTCCGCTCCATGGCGAAGCTTTGCATCAGCCGGGAGTTCCATATTCTCGCCTCGCACAGTTCGAGCCCGATCACCGACTGGCTGCGCGCGCTGGCCCGCCACGCGCATGAGGAAGCCGGCGGCAAGGGCGTCGGCGCGATCGGCATGTGTTTTTCCGGCAATTTCGCCCTCTCCATGATGATGGAACCCTCGCTGATGGCGCCGGTGCTGTCGCAACCCTCCATGCCCTTCCCGCTCGGCGCGGAGCGAAAGGCGGCGCTGCATGTCTCGCCGCGGGAATGGCAATGCGTGAAGGATCGCTGCGCGCCCATCGAGGAAGGCGGACGGGGCGACAAAATCCTGGGCCTGCGCTTCAAGGGCGACCGGATGAGCCCGCCGGAGAAGTTCGAGACGCTGCGCCGCGAACTCGGCGATGCGTTCGAGGGCATCGAACTCGACGACAGCACCGCCAATCCGGACTCCATCGCGCCCCAGCCGCACAGCGTGGTGACGAACGACCTCATCGACTGCGACGGCGAACCGACAAAGGAAGCAGCCAAACGCGTGATCTCGTTCTTTCAGGAGAGACTTCTCTCTGCCTGACCCCATACCTAGGCGTCATCCCCGCGAAAGCCGGGATGACGC
>CAYSVF010000353.1:0-3295 GCA_964434415.1 uncultured Parvibaculum sp. | reverse complement strand
ACCGTCGCCGGTTTCCATTGCGGCGCGCCGTCCTTGTCGAGAATGGTCGCACGCACGCCTTCGTAAAAATCATGCCCCGTAAAGAACGACTGCGTCAGGCGATATTCCAGCGCCATGGCCGCCTCGAAATCGAGATCGCGCCCTTCGCGGATCTGCCGATAGGCAACGAGCGTGCTAAGAGGCGATTTGCCTTCGATGGTGTCGGCGGTTTTGACGGCCCATTCATCGCCGGCGCTGCGCAGCGACGTGACGATTTCCGTTACCGACGGCGCGGCGAAATGACGGTCGATCGCCTCCTGAAGACCGGCAAGCGGCGCGGCCTCCGTTTCAGCGGCGACTTCCTCCAGCGCTTCGCGCAGGCCGGTACCGCCGCAAAGACGGTCTTTCAGCGTCTCCAGCGAGGCGGACGGCACATAAGTGTCCGCAATGCCCGCATAGATCGCATCCGCCGCCTTGAGGCGCGCGCCGGTGAGGCCGAGATAAAGACCGGTTTCGCCCGGACAGCGCGGCAGGAACCAGGTGCCGCCGACATCCGGAAAAAGACCGATGCCGGTTTCGGGCATGGCGAAAGTCAGGCGCTCGGTCGCAATCCGCATCGATCCGTGAACGGAAAGACCGACGCCGCCGCCCATGTTCACACCGTCCATCAGCGCGACATAGGGCTTCGGAAACCGCTTGATGGCGATGTTGAGGAGATATTCCTCTTTCCAGAAGTCGAGCGCCGTGCGGTCCTTCGCGCGACCCCAGTCATGCAGGGCGCGAATGTCACCGCCCGCGCAAAAACCCTTCTCGCCCGCGCCTTCGATGATGACGAGTTGAACGCTGTCGTCTGTCGCCCATTCATCGAGCTTAGGATGGATCAGCCGCACCATGCCGAGCGTCAGCGCATTGAGCGCCTTGGGCCGGTTCAGCGTGACGATGCCCACCACGCCACGCTTTTCGAACAGGACTTCTTCGCTCTTGGGTGCTTCATCGGACATGAAGTGGTGCTCGCTTACTCTTTGAACATTTCGCGCGCGATGATGACGCGCATGATCTCGTTCGTGCCTTCCAGAATCTGGTGCACGCGCGCATCGCGCAGATGACGCTCCAGCGGGAAATCCTTCAGATAACCGTAACCGCCATGAAGCTGCAGCGCATCGTTGATGACGTTGAAGCCCGCATCGGTCGCAAAGCGTTTCGCCATGGCGGCGAACTTCGTCGCATCCGGCGTCTTGCGGTCCACCTTATGCGCGGCCTGATAAATCATCAGCCGGGCGGCTTCGAGTTCGGTCGCCATATCGGCGAGCTTGAACTGAAGCGCCTGGAACTGGGCGAGCTGCTTGCCGAACTGCTGGCGCTCGGTCATGTAATTCTGCGCTTGCTTCAGCGCGGCGCGCGCCGTGCCAAGCGAACAGGCGCCGATATTCAGCCGCCCGCCATCGAGACCCATCATGGCGAATTTGAAACCTTCGCCTTCCTCGCCGATCCGGTTTTCGACCGGCACGCGGCAATCCTCGAAAATCACCTGCGCGGTCGGCTGGCTGTTCCAGCCCATCTTCTTTTCCGGCGCACCGAAGGAAAGACCGGGCGTGTCCTTTTCCACCACGATGCAGGAAACGCCGCCAGCGCCCTCGCCGCCCGTGCGCACCATGCAGACATAGATGTCCGACGTGCCCGCACCGGAGATGAAGGCCTTGGAGCCGTTCAGCACATAATGATCGCCGTCGCGCACGGCCTTCGTCTTGAGCGATGCGGCATCCGACCCGCTGGAGGGCTCGGTCAGGCAGTAGCTGGCGATGATTTCCATCGAGGTCAGGCGCGGCAGCCAGCGTTGGCGCTGCTCCTCCGACCCGAAGGTGTCGATCATCCAGGACGCCATATTATGGATGGAGATGAAGGCGGCGGTGGAGGTGCAGCCTTCCGAGAGCGCCTCGAAGATGAGCGCGGCATCGAGACGGCTCAGCGCGGAGCCGCCCACATCCTCGCGCACATAGATACCGGCAAAGCCGAGTTCGGCGGCCTTGCGGATGACGGGCACGGGAAAAATCGAATCCCGGTCCCAGTCCGCGGCATGGGGGGCAAGCTCGGACGCGGCGAAATTCTGCGCGACCTCCTGAAACGCCCGCTGCTCTTCGCTCAGTTCGAAATCCATGGAGCCTCCCGAATGACGGCCTTCCCTTACGCTTTCAGGCATAAATCACGCCGTTGCGCAGGGTTTTCAGCGGTTTACTGGGCACCCCAGCGCCTGTCAACGCGGGGCCATGCCCCATCTTAACGCTACCGCAGCGGCAGGCTGGAACATTTGCCAGAGGCCGGTCCAGGGGATAAGAGTTTTGCCCAAAAGAGGAGCCTCCATGCCCACACCGAGCTTCCCCGCGACGCGGATGCGCCGCAATCGCCGTACCGACTGGTCCCGCCGCCTGGTCGCGGAGAACACGCTAAGCGCGAACGACCTCATCTGGCCGCTTTTCCTCGTGGATGGCGAGAAAAAGCGCGAGGCGGTACCGACCATGCCCGGCGTGGAGCGCCTGAGCGTGGATCAGGCCGTGCGCGCGGCCGAAGAAGCCGTCAAACTCGGCATCCCGGTGCTGGCGCTCTTTCCCTATACGGCGTCGGAAGATCGCGACGAAACCGGTTCGCTCGCAACCGACCCGGAAAATCTCGTCTGCCGCGCCACCCGCGCCATCAAGAAGGCGTTTCCCGAAATCGGCGTCCTCTGCGACGTGGCGCTCGACCCCTTTACGAGCCACGGCCATGACGGGCTTATCCGCGAGGAAACGATCCTCAATGACGAGACGGTGGAAGTGCTGGTGCGCCAGGCGCTCAATCAGGTGGAAGCGGGCTGCGACATCATCGCGCCGTCGGACATGATGGACGGGCGCATTGCGGCGATCCGCACCGCGCTCGAAGCGACCGGCCGTCACGACACGCAGATCATGGCCTATGCGGCGAAATACGCCTCCGCCTTTTACGGGCCCTTCCGCGATGCGATCGGCTCCACCTCGGCGCTCAAGGGCGACAAGCGCACCTATCAGATGGACCCGGCAAACGGCGATGAGGCGATCCGCGAGGTCGCGCTCGACATCGCCGAGGGCGCCGACATGGTGATGGTGAAGCCGGGCATGCCCTATCTCGACATTGTCAGCCGCGTGAAGCGCGAATTCGGCATGCCGACCTTCGCCTATCAGGTGTCCGGCGAATACGCGATGATCGCCGGCGCCATCGAGCGCGGCTGGCTCGACCGGGACCGCGTGATCCTGGAAAGCCTGCTGGGCTTCAAGCGCGCGGGCGCGGACGGCGTGCTCACCTATTT
>CAYSVF010000352.1:0-3326 GCA_964434415.1 uncultured Parvibaculum sp. | reverse complement strand
CTTCGTCCCGGCGCATGAAATGATGCCAGAGCGCCGCTGCCACATGCAGCGAAAGAAGACCGGCTCCGAGCGCGGCCAGCACAGCGTGCACCCAGCTCGCTACGTTTTCGATGGCCGCCTTGTCGGGGCTGGCTTCAATAAATCCGATATGGGGCAATGGGACCACGCCGTAAAGAAGGGTCGCTATGCCGAAGGGCGATGCCGATACGACCACCCACCCCGTCAGCGGCATGACGAGAAGGATTGCGTAGAGCCCGGCATGAGTTGCCTTGGCCGCAAAATGCTTAAACGGCGTCAGCCCGGCTGGAAGGTCCGGCACTCCGACTGCGAGGCGCCAGACGAGACGGACCGCCATCAGGAGAAACAGGGTCGCGCCGATCGACTTGTGGACCTGATAAAGGGGAAATGTGAGGGGGTCTGTGAGCGGAAGCCGGGTCATCACAAGGCCGATTGCCAACATCGCCAGAAAGAGGACCGCAACCAGCCAATGCAGGGCGATGGACAAAACACCATAGCGGTTGTGTGAGTTATTCAGCTGCATCGTCTCTCCCTGCGTCGACGAGACCATGCAGTGCATTCCCCTGCACTGCAACGCCACGCCCCGTCCGCCGCCATCAAAAGAGCGTGATTGGCAGCGATGTCAGAGGGTGGGCCGCCATGCTAGCGTGGCCCCCACGAATTTCGAATCGACACGGACCGGCCCATGGGAGGCCGGCACAAGGGGTAACGCTCATGCAATATTCGCTGGAAATCATCGGGGTTTATGTCGGCCTCAACCTGTTCATCAATCTGCTTCTCGCCTATCGGGTCTCATCGGGCCGCGTGCGCACCAAAGTAATGACCGGCACGGGCGAGGATCAGGGCCTCTATAATGCGAGCCGCGCTCATATCACCAATGTCGAGTACACGCCGATCGGTCTTGTGGGCCTCGTGGTTCTCCATTTGCTCGGCGCGTCTATCTATGTGCTGCATGCCGTGGGCGTGCTGCTGACCGTCGGCCGTATCCTTCATGCCATCGGCGTGTCGCGCACCAGCGAAAGCTCGCCACCCCGCCTTTTCGGCACGCTCTTCACCTGGATTTCGCAGCTCATCGCCGCCGCGGCTTGCCTCTACTACGCATTTCTCTGAGCGGACTGCCATGTTGGACGGCAAGGAAGGACCTCTATAGAAAGAGGGAGCTTCCTTGCCTCCCTTCGTTCAACGACAGTGTTCATCCATGGCAGATCAGACGACCCGGAAAACCACGCTCGATATCGCCGACACGCTTGTCGAACGTGCCCTGAAGGCAGGCGCCGACGCCGCCGAAGCGATTGTCGTGGAAGGCACCTCGCTTGGCGTATCCTGGCGGCTCGGCAATCTGGAAGATGTCGAACGCTCGGAAGGCAAGGATATCGGGCTTCGCGTTTTTTGCGGCAAACGGCAGGCCGTTGTCTCCTCCACCGATCTCTCCGATCACGTCATCGGGCCTCTCGTCGAACGCGCCGTGGCGATGGCGAAGGTGGCGCCGGAAGATCCCTGGTGCGGGCTGGCGGATCCCGATCGCCTGGCGCAGGACTGGCCGTCACTCGATATTTCCGACAATGCATCGCACCCGAGCGCCGAGGAACTGGGCGAACGGGCTGCAGCTGCCGAAGAAGCGGCGCTCGCCATCGAGGGGGTCACCAATTCAGGCGGCGCGGGCGCAAGCTGGGGGAAGAGCGGGATCGCGCTCGTGACCAGTGGCGGCTTTCGCGGCAGCTATTCCGGCACGTCGCATTCGGTGTCCGTTTCCGTTCTCGCCGGCGAAGGCACCGCGATGGAACGGGACTATGAATTTTCTTCCGCCCGCCATCTCTCCGATCTCGATGCGCCGGCCGAGGTCGGCACGGAAGCCGGTCGCCGCGCCGTGCGCCGCCTGAACCCGCGTAAGGTGAAGTCTCAATCCGTGCCGGTCGTCTATGCACCGCGTGTCTCCAACAGTTTGCTCGGGCATTTCGCGGGCGCCATCAACGGCGCGGCCATCGCACGCGGCACGAGCTTCCTCAAATCCCGCATGGGCGAAGAAGTGTTCGCGCCGGGCATTGCCATTCACGACGATCCACATCGTGCGCGCGGCCTCAGGTCCAAGCCCTTCGACGGCGAGGGCGTGGCCAATCGCGCCATGACACTGATCGAGGACGGCGTCCTGCAAAGCTGGCTGCTCGACAGTTCGACCGCGCGGCAGCTCGGGCTCAAGACCACCGGCCATGCGGCGCGGGGCACCAGCGGCCCTCCGTCTCCGTCGGCAACCAACCTCTATATGGCGCCCGGCACACTGCCGCCCGAAGAGCTGATCGCAGACATCAAACAAGGGCTCTACCTGACCGAACTCATCGGCATGGGCGTCAATGGCGTGACCGGCGACTACAGTCGGGGCGCATCGGGCTTCTGGATCGAGAAGGGCGAGATCACCTTTCCCGTCAGCGGCATGACCGTGGCCGGGAACCTCAAGCAGATGTACCAGGCGCTCACGCCCGCCGACGATCTGGAATTCAAGTACGGCGTCAACGCGCCCACCGTTCGGGTGGACGGAATGACCGTTGCCGGCAACTGACCTCAAATTCCGGCGCCAGGTGATGCTGGCGGCGGTGCGCGATGCCGGGGCGCTGGCCATGGAGTTCTTCCACAGCGGCGCGCGGCAGTGGGAAAAGGGTGCCGACGACCCGGTCACCGAGGCCGATCTGGCGGTGGACGCGCTGTTGCGCGAGCGGCTGCTGGGCGCCATGCCGGGCGATGGATGGTTGTCCGAGGAATCAGCCCGGGAGCCGCATGCGCCCGATCAGCCCTATATCTGGGTGGTCGATCCCATCGACGGCACCCGCGCCTTCATCGAGCGCAAGCCTCACTTCACCATCTGCGCCGCGCTGGTGCACTCGGGCGCCACGGTGCTGGCGGCCGTCTACAATCCGGCGCAGGACGAACTGTTCGAGGCGGTGGCCGGCGGCGGTGCCTTCTGCAACGGCGAGCCGATCTCGGTGAGCGGCCACGAGACGCTGGAAGATGCCCGGATCATCGGCTACCGGGCCATGTTCGACGCCAAGCACTGGCGCTCACCCTGGCCCAAGGTCAAGATCCATATGGTGAACTCCATCGCCTACCGGGTCGTGCTGGTGGCGCGGGGCGATCATGACGCCTGCATCAATCTGAAGCCCCAGAACGACTGGGACATCGCCGCGGCCGAGCTGATCCTGCGCGAGGCGGGCGGCATCTGCACCAATCGGGAAGGCTTTCCCTATGCCTTTCACGGCCAGGGGGGGATGAACCAGAACGTCATCGCCGCCAATCCGGTGCTGCAGGCGCGCCTGGTG
>CAYSVF010000351.1:0-3343 GCA_964434415.1 uncultured Parvibaculum sp. | reverse complement strand
ACATCGAGGCGCTGCAACAGGCACGCTCGCTGGCCGTCAATCGCGACGGTCCCGCCGCGCTGGCTGCGGCCTGCGCGCAGGCGGATATTCCGCTCATTCATGTCTCGACCGATTATGTCTTCGACGGCACAAAGACCTGCGCCTATCGGGAAGACGACGCGGTTTCGCCGCTCGGTGTCTATGGGGCGTCGAAGCTTGCTGGCGAGGAGGCCGTGCGCGCCGCCGCGCCGCGCCATATGATTTTGCGGACGAGCTGGGTCTACAGCCCCTATGGCGCGAATTTCGTGAAAACCATGTTGCGCCTGGCGGAAACGCGCGATGACGTGTCGGTCGTCTGCGATCAGGTCGGCTGCCCGAGCTATGCGCCCGATATCGCCGACGCCATTGCGGCGCTCGTGCCGCGCCTGCTTTCGGGCGAGGAGATCTACGGGACGTTCCACATGGCAGGCTGCGACGCGACGACATGGCATGATTTCGCCGCGGGCATTTTTGCCGAGGCCGGCAAGCGCGGTCTGCATGTGCCGTCGCTGAGCGCCATTCCGACCAGCGAATATCCGACACCGGCCAAACGCCCGATGAATTCCCGTCTCGATTGCGCAAGGCTCGAGGCGGCGACCGGCCTGCGGCTGCCCGGCTGGGAAAGCGGGGTCGGGCGCTGCCTCGACGCGCTCCTGCCTGCGCAAGCGGAAGGGGCCGTGTCGTGAAGGGGATCATTCTCGCAGGCGGGTCGGGCACGCGGCTTCATCCCGTCACGCTGGCGGTCAGCAAGCAATTGCTGCCGGTCTATGACAAGCCGATGATCTATTACCCGCTGACGACGCTCATGCTGGCGGGGATCAGGGATATTCTGGTCATCTCGACGCCGCATGACCTGCCGCTGTTCGAGCGCCTGCTGGGCGATGGCAGCCAGTGGGGCATCAACTTGTCCTATGCCGAGCAACCCCGGCCGGAAGGCCTGGCGCAGGCTTTCATCATCGGCGCCGATTTTGTGGGCGACGATCCTGTCGCGCTGGTCCTTGGAGACAATATCTTCTACGGGCACGGTCTGAGCGAGAGGATGAAGCAGGCGGCCGGTCTTCAGGACGGTGCCACCGTTTTCGCCTATCAGGTCGTCGATCCCCAACGATACGGGGTCGTCGAGTTCGACGAAAACAATCAGGCGCTGACGATTGAGGAAAAGCCCGTCAGGCCGCGTTCCAAATGGGCCGTGACGGGCCTTTATTTTTACGACAATGATGTGATCGACATCGCGCGCAACATAAAACCGTCCGCGCGGGGAGAGCTGGAAATCACAACTGTCAATCAGGTCTACCTCGAGCGGAAGGACTTGCGTGTCGAAAAGCTGGGCCGCGGATATGCCTGGCTGGACACGGGAACGCACGACTCCCTTCTCGAGGCGTCCGAATTCATCCGAACCATCGAGCACAGGCAGGGTGTCAAGGTCGCCAGCCCCGAAGAGGTGGCTCTGCGGATGGGGTATGTAACGCAAGAACAGTTCGATCGGATATGTCGTCTATTGGAGAAATCCTCATACGGACTTTCTCTCATGCGTACGGAAAACCTGAAATGAGATTTTTCGCGGCATGTGCCGTCGGGCGGGGCCGGGACCATGAATGAATCCGGAAACAGGACGGAGCCGGAAGAACGCCAGGCGCTGTTCGTACTCGGTATGCATCGCAGCGGTACCTCTGCCGTTACGGGCATGATGTCTCTGCTTGGTGCAAGTCACCCGAAAACACTCATGAAGGAGAATGAGTGGAACCCGAAAGGATATTGGGAGTCGGAAGCGCTGATGCAGTTCCACGACCGCATGCTGGAGACGGCCGGCAGCAGCTGGAATGACTGGCGCCCGTTCAACCCGGACTGGTACGAAACAAATCAAAGGACGGAGTTTCAGGACGAGTTGCAGGCATTGCTTGCCGAGGAATTCGGCGCTGCGGATCTTTTCGTTCTCAAGGATCCGCGGGCCTGCCGCCTCGTTCCCTTCTGGCTCGAAGCGTTGGAAAAATTCGGCGCCACGCCGAAAATCATTCTCCCGTTTCGCAATCCGATCGAGGTCGCGAGGTCCCTGGAGAAGCGGGACGGCCTGCCGGTCGAGGAAGGGCTTTTGCTTTGGCTCAGGCATAGCCTCGACGCGGAATCCGGCACCCGTCATCTGACGCGTAGTTTCACGAGTTACGAAAAGGTGTTGGCAGGCTGGCGGGACGTTGCCGACAACATTGCCGAAGATCTCGGCTTTAGCTGGCCCAACCGGGGAAAGCAGGATGTCGAGAAGGAGATCGACGAATTCCTCACCGGATCGCTCCGGCATGGAGATGCATCGACCGACGAGCTGAACCTTCAGTCCGATCTGGCCGGCTGGATCGCGGACGCCTATGACTGCTTGCGCGAGCTGGCGTCGCGGCAGGGCGCCGGGCCCGCGCCGGAGGCGACATATGCGCGACTGGACGCGGTACGACAGTCTTTTGACCAGACAATTCCTTTCCTGCATACGGCTTTCGGCCTGCACAAAAGCGCTCTGGAGGCCAGCCGGCAGGAGGCCGCCAACCTGCTCTCACGCTATGAGGAACTGGATGAGCAGTTCAAATATCTGAAGTATGTGTCGGCGGAAGCTGCCGACACGGCCGAAAAGGCCATTGCCGAACTGGAGGAGCTGAATTTCAAGCGCGGAGTCTGGCAGCGCACGCTTGCCAGCATGAGAGCGGAGCTGTCGGAGTCCCGCCATCAGTTGACGTCGGCGCGCAAGGAGCTGGCCGCTGTGTCGCCGCGCATCGGCGAGCTTCAGGCGAAGCTTCTTGCCAAAGAGGCGGGACTTGTTGAGGAACGGCAAAAAAGCGCGGCGCTTCAGGAAGAGTTGCTGGCGTCCTTCGACGAGGTCGTGCAGTTGCGCGAACAGACGTCCGGCAAGGAAGAGGCGCTGGCCCAGGCTGTCGAGCTCAATGAGACTTCACAAGAGGAAATCGACCGCCTCAATGAGGCGCTGGGCGCTATGGAAGACCGCTTGTTCGAAAAAGGGCGAGAGCTGAAGCGGACGGAAGATGACCGATTGGCCGCCCAGCGGGTCGTTTCCTCCCAGAGATATGAGATCGCCGAACTCACTCAGCGGATCAATGCGGTGGAAGAAGAGCTCGCCCTGCGAACGAAGGCGGCGGACGACGCCAGGATGGTCGCGGCGCAAGCAGAAGAGGCTTTGGAAGAGGAGCGCGCGAGGCGGCAGGATGCCGAGACTTCGTTTGCAGCGCTCCAGGCGGAGGTTCTGGCGCGGGAGGGCAGCTTCGCCCGCCAGCTGCAAGTCGCAGCGGAAAGCGTTCGGCGCGTCGGCGCGAGTTCGCGGTCTCTTCTC
>CAYSVF010000350.1:0-3348 GCA_964434415.1 uncultured Parvibaculum sp. | reverse complement strand
TCGATGAAGACCGACAGGTTTTCGCAAGCCCGCGCCTGGCCCGTGAAGTCGGCCAGCACCTGCGGGCGGAGGCCGCGCTCCAGCTCGTCCTCTTCGCGAAGGCCCGCGCTCACAATGCGTTCGCTCATCGCGCCAGCTCCTTCAGGCCCACCCGGATGAGTTGCTCGGTACTGGCATCCTCATCGAGTTTCCTGGCCGCGGCGGCCACCGCGCCCGCGGCCTGCGCCTGCTGATAGCCCAGATTGACCAGTGCCGAGACCGCATCGCGGCTTGCCCGGCCCGCCTCGCCCGCCTCGGAGGCCTGCAACGCTACGCCGACATCGAGCACCGCATTGAGGTCTTCGGACGCCGGCGCCTTGTCCTTCAGTTCCGACGCGATGCGGCCCGCCACTTTCGGCCCCACACCGGGCGCGGCGGAAATGGCCTTCTTGTCGTCGAGCGCAATGGCGCGGGCGAGATCGCTGGGCGCCAGCGTGCCGAGAATGGCAAGCGCCACGCGCATGCCCACGCCCTGCACCGACAGAAGCAGGCGGAACCAGTCGCGCTCGCGGTCGCTCTCGAAACCGATCAGCCGGATCGCATCGTCGCTGACCTTGGTTTCGATGGAGAGCGTCACCGGCTCACCCGGCGCGGGAAGATGGGCGAGCGTGCGCGAGGAACAATGGACGTGATAGCCGACGCCGTTCACATCGATCACGACCCAGTCCTCGCCTGCGCTGTCCACCAGCCCCTTCAGCTTGCCGATCATGCGCCCGCCTTCTGCAGCGCGGCGGCAAGCCGGGCGCTGCCCGCGCCCGAATGCGCATGGCAGATCGCAATGGCAAGCGCATCGGCGGCGTGTTCGGTCTTCATCTGTGCACCGGGCAGCAACATGCCAACCATGAGGCGGATCTGCGCCTTGTCGGCATGGCCTGCGCCGACCACAGCTTTCTTGATGTGATTGGGGGCATATTCGGCAACGGGAAGCCCGGCGCGTGAGGGAACGAGCAGCGCAATCCCGCGCGCCTGGCCGAGCTTGAGCGCCGCGGCAGCGTCGCGCGCGACGAACGCCTGTTCCACCGCCACATGGGCCGGCTCATGCGCCGCCAGCACCGCCGAAAGCCCCGCCTCGATCTCGACGAGACGCTCGGCAAGGCTGAGCGATGCGGTGGAGGAAATCGTCCCGTCGGCAATATGGCGAAGGGTCGAGCCCGACTGCTCGATCACGCCCCAGCCCGTGAACCGCAATCCCGGATCGATACCCAGATATTTGATCGCGGCGGGCATGAGGAGGAACGAGCCTTTCTGCTGCTTGAGCAACGCCGTCCCGCGCGCCGCTTATGGCAGCGTCATGCGCGGTCAGGCGGAAAGCTTCTCCATGAACGAATCGGACATTTCGAAGTTCGCATAAACCTGCTGCACATCGTCATCGTCGTCCAGAGCGTCGAGCAGCTTCATCATGGTCTCGGACTTGTCGTCGTCCAGCTCGATCGTGTTCTGCGGCTTCCAGACGATGCGGGCGGAATTGGCCTCGCCCAGCGTCGATTCCAGCGCCTGCGCCACTTCATGAAGGTCGTCGGGCGCGCAAATGAACTCGTGGCCGTCCTCGCTGGAGATGCAGTCCTCCGCGCCGGCCTCGATGGCGGCTTCCAGCATGGCTTCCGCCTCGCCCTTCTCCGCCGGATAGATGATCTGGCCCACCTGGTCGAACATGAAGGAGACGGCGCCGGTTTCACCCAGATTTCCGCCATGCTTGGAGAAAACCGCACGCACCGCGCTCGCCGTGCGGTTGCGGTTGTCGGTCAGCGCCTCGACGATGACCCCCACGCCGCCCGGGCCGAAGCCCTCATAGCGCATCTCTTCATAGTTCTCGCCGCCCTGATCGGTACTCTTCTTGATCGCGCGCTCGATATTGTCCTTGGGCATATTCTCGGCACGCGCGGCCTGAATCGCAGCACGCAATCGCGGGTTGTGTTCCGGTTCGGGCATTCCCATTTTGGCCGCGACAGTGATTTCTTTCGCCAGTTTGGCGAATAATTTGGCGCGTTTCTTATCCTGCGCGCCTTTGCGATACATGATGTTCTTGAATTGCGAATGGCCGGCCATGCCGCCTCCAAAACCCTGATCCGATTGGAAATTCCGGGGATGCCCCGCTTCTAGTCCGGGCCCGAAGCGCCTTTATATGTGCCAGCGGCGGCGAAATCCATAGGCCACAAAATCACACGGAAAATGATTAAGTTAAAACACGCATAGGTTGCTTTTCTTTTTGGCACACCCCTTTAACGTGCAGTTAACAATTGGTGACTAACTTTCAAATCGTTGCCGCTGCCACCCAGGGGTGCATGCCCAACCACTCCAACACCCGGCGGCACATAAAGCCCGGTTTACGACCCGCCCAATCCGTAAACCGGCATTGCCGATGCAGAACGCTGAGGCATAGAAACGCCCCGTCGCCCGCATCCTCCACCCACCTCGGATGCGAGCGGCGGGGCTGTTTTCTTTGTAAAAAGGGCAGGCGCCCTATCCCGAATGCACGGTCGTCGGCCAGGCGAAGCCATCCTCGGCCTCGCCCCTCACAGCCACCTGCTCGATGAAGCGGGCGACAAGCCTTTCATTGAAGAGCGCGTGATACCGGGCATGGCCGTTGCGCGCCACGCGCTGCCGGTCTCCGTCATGCGCAAGGAAGAAACGCAGCCGGTCCGCCAGATCCTCCATGTCCCGATAGAAGACGAACTCCTCATCGGTGAAGATGTCGTCATAGCCGGTCTCGCGCGCGACGAAGGTCAGAAGGCCGTTCCCCGCATATTGCGCGAAGCGATCCGACGAATAGAGGTAATGATCGTCGGCCCGGCTGAGATTGAGCCCCATTTTCGCCTCGCCAATCGCCTCGAAATAGGCGCTGCCGAAGACCGAGGGCTGCTCGTCCAGCCCGTAATAGGCATAACGGCAGCCCGGCACCTTGTCGCGCAGGGCGCGCATGAACTCGCCCCGCCAGGGCGTCCCCTGCTCGCTGCCGATGGTGCAGATGAGATCGCTCGCCTGATCCTCCCGCGCGAAACATTCGAGACTTTCGACGGACGGGTCGACCGGATTGGGAATGAAGGCGACGCGATGCGTCGGTGTGGCGAATTCCTGAAGCCGTGCGCCCGCCGTCGTGATGAAGGTCACATCGGCCACTTCCGCGAAACGGCGGATGCGGGGCGGGTTTTCCGGCAGGAAAAGCGGGTCGAGATTGACCACAGCCACCGGCATATCCGGCCGGGATGCGCGAATGTCCCGGATCGTGTCATTGGCGATCTTGTCGGCATGGAACAGGATCAGAAGGTCGGGCTTGAAATTCCGCACGAGCTCGACGAGACGCCGATTGGC
>CAYSVF010000349.1:0-3367 GCA_964434415.1 uncultured Parvibaculum sp. | reverse complement strand
GTCCTGGCCTTCACTTCGACGATGGCAAGCATATTGCCGCGCCGCGCGAGAATATCGATTTCGCCCGCGTGGGTCTTGAGGCGGCGCTCCAGAATCCGGTAGCCCTTGAGGCGCAGCAAAAATGCGGCGAGTGCCTCGGCGCGCATCCCCCTGGCATGGGACGCCTTGCCCCTCACCTGTCGGTCGAGGGTCTTTCGGGCCCGGATGCCGCCGCCGCGGCGCTTGCGTTCCACCTCATTGCTCTTTGGAAAGGTCGAGGGCGCGCTGATAGACCTCGCGCCTCGGCAGCCCGGTAATCGAGACGACCTCCGCCACCGCGTCCTTGAGGCTCGTCCGGCGCAGCGCGTTCTCGATCATCGCATCGACCTCATGGGCGCAGAGCGCGGCGCGCGGCGCAGGTGGCCCGACCACGATCACGATCTCTCCCTTGGGCGCGCCGGCTTCCGCATAATGCTGCGCAATATCGGCCAGCGTTCCCTTGCGCACCTCCTCGAATTTCTTGGTGAGTTCACGGGCGACCGCCACCTCTCGCTCGCCGAGCAAGGCGGCCATATCGGCCAGCACGGCCGCCAGCCGGTTGGCGCTTTCCAGAAAGACCATGGTCGAGGGAATCGTGGAAAGCTCGGTCAGGTCCTTGCGCCTTGCCTCCTGTTTTGCGGGCAGGAAGCCGCCGAAAAAGAAGCGATCCGTGGGCAGACCTGCCAGCACCAGCGCGGCCAGAAGCGAGGAGGCGCCGGGCAGTGCCGTCACGTTGAACCCTTCATCCAGCGCCTCGCGCACCAGCTTGAAACCGGGGTCGGAGACCATCGGCGTCCCGGCGTCGGAAACCAGCGCGATCGCCTCCCCCGCGGCCAGCCTTTTCAGGACGCGCGGGCGCATTTCCTCGGCATTATGGTCGTGATAGGGCGCGGTTTTCGCCTGAATATTGTGAATGGCGAAGAGCTTCGAGGTCACCCGCGTATCCTCGCACAGCACGAGATCGGCGCGGGACAGTACGTCCAGCGCGCGCAGGGTGATGTCGGAGGCATTGCCGATGGGCGTCGCCGTCACGTAGAGGCCGGGCTCCAGGCGGCCCGTTACGGTCGTTTTTTCGGTCATGATGCGCAGACCATGCGCCCGCCATATTTGTTTGGCAATTGGTTGCGGTTAGAACACGCTGCGTTTGTTTACTTGCGGGGCGGCGCAGCCTAGGCTTTCCGCACTGCAAATCCGGCAGGACATATCCCGTGTATTTCAAGATTTCCGCTTATCTTTCTTCCGCCCGACACGCTTTGCGTCCGGCCCTGTTCGTTCTCGGCGCCCTCGTTCTGGCGGGCTGCAGCTCCGGCCCCAAACCGGATGTGCAGGCCCCCGTCCAGCCGCAGAAGCCATCGGCGCAGCAGCCCGTCCAGCAGACGCCGCAGCATCTGGTCGAACGCAATCCGGCCAACTACTACAGCCCGCCCTTCCTGCCGCCCAATGCGAACCCGGTGCGCATCGCGGTCATCCTGCCCTTCAACAATTCGCGCGCGCAGGATCTGGCGAATGCGCTTTACAACGCCGCGCAGCTCGCGCTTTTCGAGTTCGACCGGCCGAATGTGCTGATGATGCCCAAGGCGACCGACGGCTCGGCCGGCAGCGCCGAGCGGGCCGCGCGTCAGGCGCTGGAAGAAGGCGCGGATATCATTCTGGGTCCGCTCTTTTCCGCCGAAGTACAGGCGGTGAAACCGCTTGCCGCCGATACGCATGTGCCGGTGCTGGCCTTCTCCTCCGATCTCGATGTGGCCGGAGACGGCGTGCACCTGCTCTCTTTCCCGCCCTCGCTGGAGGTCGACCGGATCGTCGATTACACGGTTCTGCAGGGCAAGACGCGCTTTGCCGCGCTCTATCCGCAATCCGCTTTCGGGGATCGCGTCCGGACCGCCTTCAACCAGGCCGTGGCCGCGCGGGCCGGCACCGTGGTGGCCAGCGCCGTCTATCCGCAAAATGTGCAAGGCATGTATGCACCGGTCAAGCAGATCGCCCAGGCCTATGACGGCGGCAACGGGTTCGACGCGGTTTTCATGCCGGAGGGCGGCTCGGTCATCAAATCGCTGGCGCCGCTTCTGCCCTATAACGATGTCGATCCGCGGCAGGTCCAGTTCATTGGAACCGGCCAGTGGGACGATCCCTCGCTCGCGCGCGAGCCGCCGCTGCAGGGCGGGCTTTTCGCCGCGCCGCCGCCCGAAGCGCATGAACGTTTCGTGGAGCGGTATCGCCGGGCCTATGGCGCAAACCCGCCCCGGCTTGCGAGCCTTGCCTATGACGCGGCGGGGCTTGCCATCGCGCTTTCCTCGCGCGGCGGCGCCAACCCCTATTCCGAAGATGTGCTGACCGACCCGGAAGGCTTTTCCGGCGTCGATGGCGTGTTCCGCTTCCTTCCCGATGGCGGGATCGAACGCGGGCTCGCGGTGATGCAGATCACGGCCTCGGGCCTCAAGCAGGTCGATCCGGCCCCGACAGGTTTTGCCCCGGCCCCGGCGTTCTGAGCGATGGGCTTCCGGCTCTACACCTTCTTCCGAAACTCGGCGGGTCAGCGTGTCCGCACGGTGCTCAATCTCAAGGGGATCGAGTACGATTACGTCTCTATCGACACGCGGCCACCGAAAGAAGCCCATCTTTCGCCGGAATATCTCAAGATCAATCCGCTGGGCCTGATCCCTGCGCTCGACCATGACGGGACGATCCTCACCCAATCGATGGCAATCCTGGAATACCTGGAAGAGCTTTATCCAGAGCCTTCCATTCTACCGGGCGATCCGGCAATCCGCGCGCAGGCCCGGGCCTTTGCCAATACGGTTGCAGGCGAAATGCACGCGCTGCTCAATCTGAGCATCTTCAAATTTCTCGGCACGGATCTGGCGCTGCCCCCACAGGCGCAGGCCGATTGGTACAAGCGCTGGGCCGTTCGCGGGTGCCACGCGCTGGAGGAGATGCTGAAAGACGCACCCGATACGCGCTTTGCCTATGGCGACTATCCCACGGTCGCGGACATCGCGCTGGTGCCGCAATATGGCAATCTCCGCCGCATGAATGTCGATCTGACGCCCTATCCTCGGCTCGCGGAGATCGTCGAACGCTGCGAGACGCTTCCTGCGTTCCAGAAAGCCGCGCCCGAAGCGCAGCCCGACTACGAAGAAGGCTAGGCCAGCAATTCGCCCAGCAGCGCGTCGAGCACCATGCGGCCGTCCGGCGTCGCGACGAGGCGGGTGTCGTTGCCGCGCTGCTCGCGGGCGATCAGATGCTGCGCCTCCAGCCGGGCGAGCCTTTCTTCGGGAAGCACCCTGCCCGTCAGCGCCTCGTAGCGCGCGAGCGAGACGCCCTCTTCCAGCCTGAGGCCCATCAGGAC
>CAYSVF010000348.1:0-3370 GCA_964434415.1 uncultured Parvibaculum sp. | reverse complement strand
TTCACGCCGAGGAAGTTGCAAAGCGGCTCCCACCCCATCTTCGCCTCGAAGACAAGCAGCCGGTCTGCCGGGATCGCGCTTTTGACCTCTTCCTCATGCGCCTTGAACACTGCCACCGCATGCGCCTCGGAAATGTCCCCGCCAAAGGTCTTGTCGAGCACGATCTCGCGCGCCATTTCGGTGACCTCTTTCATGGCCGGGTCGTCGAGTTCCATCTGCACCGCCTGGAAGATCGTCTCCGACGCGCTCTTGAACCAGCTATGCGGATCGCGCGTGGAAAGCACCACCTTGGCTTTCGGAAAGGCATCCGCCAGTTCCCGCCAGAAAGAACAGCCGGGAAAATCCACCATCGCCCGGTAGCCCTTGAAGACCTCTTCCCAATCCACCGTCTCGCCGCGCGCGGCGGCGAGAAAGTGCTTTGCCTGATCGGGATTCTGGAACACTTCCGTCATGTGGTGGCATTTGACGAAACCGAGTTCTTCCAGCGCCAGCTTGAGCGACAGCGTTCCCGTCCGGCCGAACCCGGCGCCGATGACATCGAGACTCATGCTTTTGCTGCGCCCCAATAGTTGAACCCGGCGATCTTCGGCGTGGAGGGAAGATACATGGTCTCCATCTCGTCGATATCGAACCCGCCCTGCCGGATCAGCTCGGGCATGTTGCGGTTGATATGACACCCCCCGAACAGGACTTTCCACATCGGGTTGATCCGGTTCTGCCATTTCAGCGTCGCCTCGTCGGGCGCCGCGCCATGTTCGCAGAAGATGAGCTTGCCGCCCGGCCTCAGCACGCGCCGCATGCCTTCCAGCGCCTTTACCGGATCGGGAATGGTGCACAGGCTGTAGGTAACGAGCACCGTATCGACGCTTTTCGCCTCCAGCGGAATTTCCTCGCCCGGCAGGCCGACGAATTCCACATCGAAGGGCAACGCCTTGGCGCGCTCGCCCGCCAGCACCCACGACTCTTCCGACGGGTCGAGCCCGATCAGCCGCGTCACCTTGTTCGTGTCGTAATACGGCAGGTTAAGCCCGGTGCCGATGCCGATTTCGAGGACCACGCCCTCGGCGGCGGGCACCACCTTGCGGCGCTGATAGTCGATCGGCTTGGTGCCGCACGCCTTGTTGATGATATGCGGCAGAATGCGTCGCTCGTAAAAACCCATGAAATTGTACCTCCCCTTTTTGGGGATTATGACGAGCCTGCCCGCCTAGCGCCACTCGGAAACGCCGAACCGCAAAAGCTTGTCGCCATCCACCGGCCCGATGGTCCGCCCCCGCCCCTTGAGGCCGATCACGGCGGCGCGCAGAAGCCGCGCCTCGCGCAGCGCGGATGCCCGCCGCGCACCGCCCGACAAGGCCTCCTGAATCGCATCCGGTTCCATCGCGCCGGTCTGGAAAACCGTCTTCCGTCCTTCCCAGGACATGGCGGCGATACGGTCGCGAAGCGGTTCCTGCCTTATCGAAACGCCGCCGGCATAAACCGCGTCGGAGAGCAGAACCGCCATATAGGCGGCTTCGGCGGCCGAGCGCCCGGCCACGCCCACCATGTCGGCAAGTCCCTCGGTCGGAAATTCCGCCCTGATGCCCGCCATCGCCGCGCCGCCCGTAACGCCCGGCCCCAGCGCGGTCAGGAATTCGCAAAGCACCGGCGGCATATGCGGAATGAACGGCATCGCTATCCCCCGCGCCATCCTCACCGCCATGGCGTCGCCAAGCGACACGATCAGAAATTCGCATCCGCCGCCGCCGGCCTCTTCCATGACTTCCAGCACATGATCGCAGACCGCGCCCGGCAGCGCCGCCACCACGGGCGGCAACCGGCCGGGTTCCAGCCGCGCCGCGTCGGCCACGCGATGCACATGCTCCGTCACGCGGCGCGCCGCGGCGCTGCGCGGCAGCACATCCGGCAACCCGCTGGAAAGCAGTTCCGCATCCGAGAGAAGCGCCCCCGACGTTTCGCGCGCGGCATCCATCCCGGCGGCAAGCGCGGCATGGGCCCCCTCTCCCGCCGCCGCGAAACGCAACAGGCCAGGCCAGATTTCGAAACTGTTCTCGATAAGCGGAATGGTGTCGTCCATGCCCCGCATCATAAAGCCTGTGACGACAAACGAAACGGGTGCTCGCCACCCGCTGGCGTAAAAACGGTCCAGATAAAAATGAAGAGCAGACCCCGACAGGGATCTGCTCTTTTGAGGCCGTTAAATTCGCTTCATCGCCGATGAAAACTCAGGCCGCTTCCTTCACCGAGATCGGCGCGAGACGAACGCGAAGCCCGTCCAGCTCTTCCGACATCAGGATCTGGCAGGAGAGACGCGACCACTCGCCGCCATAGTTCTCGTCCAGCATGTCGAGTTCGTCCTCGCGCGGCTCGTGCAGTTTCGCCGACCACGCCGGATCGACTTCCACCTGACACGTCCCGCAGGCGCAGGCCCCGCCGCATTCGGCAACGATGGGATAGCCGTGATCGCGGATGATCTCCATCACCCGCCAGCCTTCCAGCGCCTCCAGCTCGTGTTCGGCGCCACGGTCATCGACCAGAACGATATGCATCACGCGAACTCCTACTCGAACGGCATCGCCCGCGGCCGTCAGGCCACGCCGAGCTTCTTCTGAAGGCTCGTCGACGAGGTCGTGTACTGGAACGTCACCTTGGCTTCCGGGTCGATATAGCGCTTGGCCGCCTGCGCCATCAGCGCGGCTTCATGGAAGCCCGACAGGATGAGCTTCAGCTTGCCCGGATAGGTGTTGATGTCGCCGATGGCGTAAATGCCTTCGGCATCGGTCGCGAACTTCTCGGTGTCGACCGGGATCAGGTTCTCGTTGAGATTGATGCCCCAATTGGCGATCGGGCCGAGCTTCATCGTCAGGCCGAAGAACGGCAGCAGCGTGTCGCATTCGACCTGGAAGATCTCGCCGTCATTGCCCTTCACGCTCACGCCGGTGAGCTGGCCGTTGTCGCCATGCAGTTCGGTAATCTGGCCGAGATGGAACTTCATCTTCTGCTCTTCCACCAGCGCATGCATCTTGTTCACGCTGTCCGGCGCGGCGCGGAAACCGTCGCGGCGATGGATGAGCTGCATGGAATTGGCGATCGGCTCCAGATTGATCGTCCAGTCGAGCGCGCTGTCGCCGCCGCCGGAGATCAGGATGTTCTTGCCGCGGAAATCTTCCATCCGCTTCACAGAATAGAAGACCGACTTGCCTTCATAGGCCTCGATGCCCGGGATCGGCGGCTTCTTGGGCTGGAAGCTGCCGCCGCCCGCCGCGATCACCACCGCCTTCGCGTTGAAGGTCAGCCCGCCATCCGTCTTGAGATGGAAGGTCCCGTCCTCGTTCTTGCGAAGCTCCTCGACCATCTCGTTGTAGTGATA